>DASQNU010000229.1:0-68464 GCA_035644815.1 Bathyarchaeia archaeon
TGATGGGAAAGAAAGCGCTTCCAACAAAAGGTATAGGGGGAATTGAGGCATGCATCATAACCAATCAGATGTGCCGTTGGTCAACATTCCTGTTCATTTGAAAGAGTTCGTGGTCGAGCAGGATTATGAACGCTATACACCTATTGATCATGCCGTCTGGAGATATGTCATGCGTCAGAACAGCAGTTTTTTAGGCGTCCGAGCGCACGGTGCTTATCTGGAGGGATTGCGCACTTCAGGGATCAGTATTGATCGAATTCCCAATATTCGCGAAATGAATGAATCGTTGTCAGCGATCGGTTGGGGAGCCGTAACTGTAAATGGATTTATCCCCGGAACCGCTTTTTTTGATTTTCAAGCGCACAATATCTTGCCAATTGCTTGCGATATCCGCCAATATGAGCACATTGCCTACACTCCAGCGCCAGATATTATCCATGAGGCGGCTGGGCATGCACCGATCATCAAAGATGAAACGTACCGCACGTACTTGCAAATTTTCGGAAGTATAGGTGCAAAAGCGCTGTCGACTTGGGAGGATTACGAGGTATATGAAGCGATACGGCATTTATCCATTGTAAAAGAGGATCCGGATGCGACCGAGGAGCAGATCCGCTTGGCGGAAGAAACTTTGCAGCAAAAGCTCGCGTTGGCAACCGAAATATCCGAAGCGACACACTTATCGAGGCTATATTGGTGGACGGTTGAATATGGTCTCATTGGCGATCTTGATCAACCGCAAATTTATGGAGCTGGCCTCCTTTCCTCGGTGGGAGAAAGCATGAATTGCTTAAAGCCAGATGTACAGAAGCTTCCGTTCTCTCTGGAAGCATGCATCCAAACTGATTTTGACATCACCAAGCCGCAGCCCCAGCTATTTGTCTGTCGCGATTTTTCGGAGCTGATCGATGCCGTTCAAGCGTATGCGAAAACCATGGCTGTGAATCGTGGTGGAACAGAAAGCTTGCAAAAGGCTTTGCGGATGAAGCAGACGACCACGAGTGTCTATCGTTCCGGGTTGCAAGTCAGTGGGACTTTGTCACAAGTTTTGTGTGATGACAACGGCAAGGCGATTTATCTGAAAACCTCAGGACCTACCGCACTAGCCGTGGGCAATCAAGAGCTAGCAGGACACGGCAAAGATTATCATCGGGACGGTTTTGGTTCGCCGATCGGACGTCTGGCAGGCGAGGAGACGCCGCTAGAAGACTTCACCGACGAACAGCTGGAACGCGTGGGACTGGTAACTGATCGATCCGCCACGCTTACGTTTGCCAGTGGAGTGTCCGTAACCGGGAAAGTACGCTATGTACGTCGGGAAAATGGTAGCATCGTGCTGATCGGCTTCGGCGAGTGCACCGTTACGTACCGGGATCAAGTTTTGTTTATGCCTGATTGGGGTACGTACGATATGGCTGTGGGCGAAAGCATCGCTTCCGTCTTTGCAGGCGCAGCCGACCGCCATCGCTTTGCGACCGGTACGCATAAGCCATCTTCACACGTAGCCAAGCGTCCTACGTTTACCGGACAGCAAATGGAACTCCATTCGCTTTATCAGCGGGTACGGAATCTGCGGGAACAATACATGACTGGAGCAGAATTGGTCCTCGCCGTCCAAGAGATCGGTTCCCAAATTGACCGGTTGGCCCCAGAGGATTGGCTGCTGCGCTTGGAGCTTTTGGAATTACTGCATGCGCAAAACGAGGGGAAGGAAGAACAAGCTCGGTTGTTAGGTCAACTGCATAAGATTGCTGATCAGCATCCTGAAAACGGCGACTTGATTCGTAATGGGCTTTCACTCTTACAGGACTAGTCCAGTAATCATCACCGTGCAAAGAGGCGTAGTCATTCCGGTACGCCTCTTTTTCACAAATCATGACGAGCTTTCCGGATAAAATAATTGGATTCGTTAGTCACGTACAAATTTTGCGGTAAATGGTACTATTTAGGGAAAGATCCCTTTACTACCATTTAAAGGATGGCGCTGATGTATAATCTTGATACCGAATCCAATGTCCAGCTTAAAATCGTGGGATATTTCTTATTAGGCGCGTTCACTTTTAGTCTCAACGGATTCGCTTTCCCTTTAGGTTTTATTTTGTTTCTTTTATTTTTCAGACCAACAAAGAATCGAAAACCAGTCAGAGTAAAATAAGACAGTTGAACGGTTGCGTCGGGATCAACAGAAAAAGGGCATATGATATACCCTTTTTCTGTGACGATTCCCCATATTCTTATCGATTTTAGGTCCCGCAAAAAGTACGGTAAGGAATCCCAGATGGAGAAGGCAAGGAGCAGTACTCAGCTTGTTCGGGCGAGTGGGCAAAAGGTCTCGAAAGGACATCCAGTAAATCTTCGATCACACTGTAGTCATCTTCTTCCACCGCCGCCTCCAATGCTTCTTCCACTCTGTGGTTCCGAGGGATGACCGCAGGATTGCTGTTTCGCATCAATTCCTGCACGGTGTCTTTGGATTCCGCCTGTCTTTCGTGTCTGGCATGCCATCTCGCATGCCACTGAGCAAATTCATCAGTCCCAAACAGGACAGTTTCCTCTGGCTTGCCAAAGGTTAGAGCTCGGAACGTATTGGTGTAATCCGCACCATACTTCTGCATCATCGTGAGCAGGTCTTTGATCAAGGATTCATCCTGTTCTTCTGTGTTGACGATACCCAGTTTTGCTTTCATCCCAGTAATCCAATTTTGGTAAAACAGGCTATTGTACTGGGAAAGTGCATCCTCCGCCAGTTGTACGGCTTTGTCCTCATCGTCATGCAGCAGCGGCAGCAAGGCTTCGGCGAATCTTGTAAGATTCCACAAAGCAATCACTGGCTGATTTCCATAGGCATAACGGCCGTGAACATCAATGGAGCTAAAAACGGTCGCTGGATCATACGTGTCCATAAAGGCACAGGGACCATAATCAATGGTCTCACCGCTAATCGCCATGTTGTCAGTGTTCATTACCCCGTGGATAAAGCCTACAAGCTGCCACTTGGCGATCAGCGAGGCCTGACGCTTGATCACTTCCTGCAGCAGGGAAAGATAGCCGTTATCATCCGCGTCCACTTCTGGAAAATGCCGATGTAAGGTGTAATCGGCCAAGGCGCGAAGGTCTTCCATCGTGCCCCATCTTGCGGCGTATTGAAAGGTTCCGACGCGCAAATGACTGGCGGCCACACGGGTCAGTATGGCTCCTGGCAGATCGGTTTCGCGAATGATGGTCTCACCGGTTGTCACGACTGCCAGACTGCGGGTGGTAGGAATCCCGAGTGCATGCATAGCCTCGCTGATGATGTATTCACGAAGCATCGGCCCAAGCACCGCACGCCCGTCGCCTCGACGAGAGTATGGCGTTCTGCCAGAGCCTTTCAGTTGTATATCAACGCGCTCACCTGTGGGAGTGATCTGTTCGCCAAGCAGCACAGCCCGGCCGTCCCCTAACATGGTAAAATGGCCGAATTGATGCCCGGCATAGGCTTGTGCGAGAGGGAAAGCACCTTCGGGTATCTGGTTGCCAGCAAGCACGGCTACACCATCATCGCTTTGCAACGCTTGGACGTTTAAGCCTAGAGAGGTTGCCAATGGAACATTAAGGATGCTCAACGCTGGAGCCTGTACAGGGGTTGGGTTTTGCTTGGAAAAAAAGATCTCGGGCAGACGAGCATAACTGTTGTCAAAGTTCCATCCGGTTTTAAGTAACGTGCTGTTCTCAGTCATCGGTTCTCCTTTATCCTTTGTCTTTTTGTGTCTTAGTTTTTTCTTTAACTACGATCTAATACGCTGCAAACACACCATTTTGTATCCCGTTTCCAGAAAAAGGGGATTGATCAGACCTGTCGAAAAACATGAAGACCTCTCTATAAGGTCGTCCTTTAGGCAAGAAAGGAGTCCCTATGCATACTTACATTCTATTCCAACACCTCTTATTCCCGCCAACATTTTTGAATCATAAGAAGCTAGGGCTCGAATTGGCAGGTAAAACGATCCTGATCACAGGCGCTAGCTCCGGCATTGGAGAACAGCTTGCTTATCTGTTGTCTGAAATACAGGTTCATCTCATTCTGGTGGCTAGACGAGCGGACAAGCTTGTTGCCATGAAGAATGAAATCGAAAGGAAAACAGCCAGGGTAAGTATTTTCCCAGCGGACCTGCGAAATCAGAAGGAAATGGAGGAACTGGTCACCTATGTCCATCAGCTTCCAAACGGGGTGGATATCATTATCAGCAATGCAGGCCATTCCATCAAGCGATCGATTACCCAATCCTTGGACCGGTATCATGATTTTACCCGCACGATGGCAATCAACTATTTTGCCCCTGTTCATCTACTTCTGTCTACGCTTCCTCTTCTTGTAAAAAAGAAAGGGCACATCATGAATGTCTCGACGGTAAATGCGCTGATGCTCCCTATTCCGTACTGGGCTGCTTATCAAGCATCGAAGGCTGCTTTTGACACTTGGTTTCGGTCTGCCGATCCCGAGCTGAACAGGATGGGCATTTCTACCACCTCGATTTATTTCCCGTTAGTGAGAACACCCATGATTACGCCAACCGGAGCATATGCAAAATGGCCGGCCATGTCCCCGCAGCACGCAGCAAAGGTGATAGCTAAGTCCATCTATACCAAAAGGAAAACATATATGCCGTGGTGGTTGATATTTGGCCAATTGGCCTCCGTGTTGTTTCGAAGAGGATGGGATTATGTAATGCCGCGAATGTTAAGGAACAAAGGGGAACGGCAATGAGCCTGTTGAAATTGATTTATGTTTTCTATCAAGTTAAACTGTTTTCCCCTATAGCCTGCTTTCGATTAATAAGGGCCATTCAAAAATACGGTATGAACCTGATGGCGCTACTGGCATTTTCGGCCAAAACATATGGTGAAAAAATGGCCATAGTAGATGAGTACGAAACCTTATCCTATCATCAATTGTTTGATCAATCCCAAAAGTTATCTGTCGTCCTGAGTGAACAGTTTCAACTGGTGAGAGGAAAGAAGTTAGGCGTATTATGCAAAAATCATGCTTCTTTGGTGAAAGCCATTTTTGCGGTTTCGTTATCGGGGGCAGATCTTTATCTCCTAAATGTAGACATGAGTCAGACGCAATTGAACAATCATCTTGCACATCATGAATTTGATCTCCTCATCCATGATGAAGATCGAAGCTCTTTAGTAGAGCAATCTTCCTTTGTGAAAGCAACCTTACACAGTCATCACGATACATTACCGGCGATTAACCATTTCCTATCCGAACACATTCGTGTGAAAAGAAGGGGACTGCGGAATTCCTCTGGAAAACTCGTGCTTCTAACCGGCGGTACAACAGGGAATGTGAAAGAAGCGGCACATCAACCCTCATTATTCAATTATTTGGATCCTTTTTCCGCCTTCGTTACACGTTTAAAACTGTTACGTACCCATACGGCATATATCGCGACACCGATTTATCATGGGTATGGAATAGCCGTACTCCTCTTGTTCTGCGCCTTGGGCAAGAAAGTGGTGTTGCATCGTGGATTCGATGAAAAGAAAGCGTGTCAATTGATTCGGGAGCACCAGGTCGATGTCGTTACGGTTGTCCCCTTGATGCTCCATCGAATGTTGCAAGCCAATCCAAGCGATTTAAAATCCCTTCGATGTATAGCGTCAGGAGGTGCAGAACTGAATCCCAAACTGGTAAAAGAGACGTTCAGACAATTGGGAGGGGTGTTGTACAACCTGTATGGTACGTCGGAAGCGGGGTTAAATATCATCGCTACTCCAGAGGATTTGAAACACTCTAATCATACGATCGGCAAAAAAATCAGAGGCGTCCGCTTACGGATCGTGGATGATCAGAAAAAGGAAGTGGGTATCGGGAAGGTAGGGCAATTTTGTATAAAAAATAGATGGTCGATGAGAAATGGAACTTCCTCCTGGATTGAAACGGGTGATTTGGGCTATCGTGATCGGGGAGGGTACTACTTTTTGAGTGGCAGAGCGGACAGTATGATTATTTCAGCGGGGGAGAATGTGTATCCACTCGAGGTGGAACAGCTCTTGCTTACACATCCGCAAGTAGAAGACGCGGGGGTGATCGGCATTCATGATGAGCAGTATGGACAACGGTTGAAGGCTTTTGTCGTTCTCGACCCTCATGTGAAAATGACTGCAGAGGAGCTTTTTGAATGGCTGCGCTCTCGATTGGCACGATATCAGATGCCAAAAGAAATCATCTTTGTAGATCAACTACCTTATACTTCTTTGGGAAAAAAGGATAAAAAGTTGCTGGAAGAAGCTAAAAAAGCGGAACATTCTAAATAAGGAATGGTAAGAACGGTTGAGCGGCAGTTTTGGACGGTTTTTTTCGTTTGAAGCTGCCGCTGCAATTGTTTTCCATTCAGTTTTATAAGAGTAAAACTTAGGTTCAGTTCATGTGCTTGATCCTTAGTGCCTGTTCCAATTCTTCCTTCTGACGCAGATGATGAAGAAAATGCATCGTAATGAGTTCATACCACTCCTGCGTATTCAGCCAACCGAAGCCTTTATGCTGTACTTTATAGTTTGGGTTGACCGTAGAAACTTTGTCGGTCCAATCCCTCATCATTTTTTGGATTTGTTCTAATCCGGAGGTGAGTGCCATTATACTATCTGTATTGCTGGGTGTGTTTCCAGGCAAATCAGGCAGTTTTATTTTAATAGGGGGAAATGCCCCGAGGTTGAATACCAGCTCACCAGCTTGTGTCTTACCGAGTGGTTGCTCCCTGTCGCTTTTCGCACAGGTTTCAATATTTTCGAGATATTCCAAAGACACATCAATCAAGTGGCTGTACATTTGACCAAGGGACCAACAATCTTCGGCGGGTTTGTACCGCAGCTGATCTTCGGTGTATGTTTGCAAATGATCCTTGAATGTTTCGATTACATTCATGTCGGCCATTTATTACACTCCTTTTCAAGTAAATTGAAAGTCTCTTGCATCTGTACAGAGGGGGACGAAACCATCTTAACAAACAATGATTGAACGGATTTCTTCTCGATTGCGATTGAGGTAGGTTCCGTAGCTAATCGCTGAGAATGGATGAGAGAGAAGGGAATACAACCATATTTTAGTTACCATAATAAAAATTATGGTAACTAATTTCACTTTACGGAGTTTGTCTTTCTCGTGAACAAATGCAGCCAAGTGCGGGTTTACGCCTGCGTGAGTGTGGTGCAAGCTTTTTATTTGCTCTGATTTTCGTTACAATTGATTACGATTGTTATGGTTAGGAGGGTTTTATGCAGACCAATTTATCACTCTTTTTAGCTTTTGGAGCCGGACTGCTTTCGTTCATCTCTCCTTGTTGCTTGCCGCTTTATCCGTCGTTTCTCACTTATATAACGGGAGTATCCATGGATGAAGTGAAAAAAGGGAGAGCTGTTTTTCGCAGGCAAGCCTTGCTGCATACGCTCTTTTTTATTGTCGGTTTTTCCATTGTCTTTATCGCGCTGGGCTTCTCTACTTCCTGGCTGGGGAGTCTCTTTAACGATCAAAACGACTTAATCCAGCAAATTGGGGGTATCCTATTAGTAGTCTTCGGTTTGGTCATGCTCGGTGTGTTCAAGATGGACTGGATGATGCGTACGTGGAAAGTAGATTTGCGCTCGCGGCCACTTGGATATGCCGGTTCTGTACTGGTTGGGATTACATACGCTGCTGGATGGACACCCTGTGTGGGGCCGATTCTCTCGGGGATTCTCGTGTTAGGTGTCTCGGATCCAAACTCGGCACTCGCCTATACCATTGCTTATACGATCGGATTTGCGATTCCTTTCTTTGTCATGACGTTCTTCATCAGCAAAATCAAGGCCATTATGAAGTACTCGGAACGCTTGATGAAGGCAGGAGGGGCACTGATGATTCTCTTCGGCGTATTGCTCTATACCGATCGAATGACTGACATCACCCGGTACCTCATTAGCTTATTTGGAGGATTTACCGGTTTTTAAGTGAGGATGATACGTGTTGAGACGCCCTATATTGATCTTACTGGTTGTGGCTTTTTTGACAGGCTTGACGGTCTATCAATGGGATCAGCAGACAGCTGCCGTGACAACAACAGGTGAACACAAGCCCAAGATCGGTTATCCAGCACCTGCGTTTTCTCTGACTGGACTTGATAAACAAACCTATCAAGTGGACGGACCCAGAGAGAGGCCAGTGCTGATCAACTTCTGGGCATCTTGGTGCGGTCCATGCAAGCTGGAGGCGCCTGATCTGCAGAAGCTATCGCAGAAATATCAAGGGAAAGTTGATTTTTATGCCATCAATTCGACGAGTAATGACAATCTCGAAGATGCCATGGCCTTTGTTGAATCGTTCAAGCTCACTTTCCCTATACCGCTAGATCACAAAGGAGAGGTAACGGATCTGTATCAGGTGAATGCCTTTCCTACGACGTATCTCATCGATCGTCAAGGTGTCATTCGTCAAAAAATCATCGGAACGATTGATCCAAAAGAGCTTGATGCTGAGTTAGCCAAGCTGCTCCAATAAATTTGGTAAAGACAATAAAAGAAACGGAAAAGAGACTGATGGAGTCGTAGAGCCATCAGTCTTTTTTTGTGAGGAAAGTGTCATGATATCGTGATCTTGGACAGTTTAACCCTATTGAACAAAACCCGAAAGACTCGTACGTACAACTACAAAGAGGGGAGAGGGTTGATAAAACGCGATACACTATAGTGGACTGGAGTGGAGATATCATGTTGAATGATTGATCCACTATAGTGTATTCTTTTGGGTTTAAGTATCTGTTGGGTATGGACAGGTTAACGTGGAGTACCTAAAACCACTTTTGATCAACTAGTGTTAATACCATGGATAGAATAGTCGAATTTGATGATACGGGCGGTACTTGGCGTATAGAGAGTCAATGATCAAAGCATGCAAGTAATAAATCGGCCACTCCTTTAATAAAAAGGGGTGGCCGATTTTTGGGTTGGAACGTTTAGCATGATTCAAACTGCTTGGAATACAAGTGTGCATACGCCTTGCCGCGTGCAAGTAATGTATGATGCGTACCTTGTTCCACAATACCGTCTTTCGTTAATACGACAATTCGTTCTGCATTACGGATCGTGGAAAGTCGATGGGCTATGACAATGGTGGTACGCCCATTGGCTAATGCTTCTAGTGACTCCTTGATGATGCTTTCGCTTTCGTTGTCTAGTGCGCTCGTGGCCTCATCGAAAATGAGAATGGGTGGATTCTTTAAGAATACCCGAGCAATGCTTAATCGCTGTTTTTGGCCACCAGACAGTCTGACACCTCGTTGTCCGATCTCGGAGTGGTATCCATTTGGCAAGCTCATGATAAACTCATGGGCATTTGCCCGTATGGCTGCATCGATAACTTCCGCGTCACTCGCTGTTGGCTTTCCATACCGAATATTTTCCATCACGGTTCCCGCAAACAAATAAACTTCCTGCTGCACAACACCAACGTGATTTCGTAACGACTGCAGGTCGATATCACGGACGTTGATTCCGTCTAGTAACAACTTGCCGTCCGTCACGTCATAAAAGCGGGGGATGAGCGAGCATAGTGTTGTTTTTCCTGCACCGGACGGACCGACTAATGCTACATATTCTCCTGGTCGTATGCGAAGCGAGAGGTCTGTTAACACATTGTCTAAATGGTCTTCATAACGAAAGGAAACATGTCGGAACTCAATTTCGCCATTTACTTGTAAGAGGTTCTTGGCGTTCGGCCTGCTTTCAATATCCGGGCGCAGATTCATGATTTCCATAAAACGCTGGAAGCCGGTGATTCCTTCTTGAAACTGCGTGCTCATGTGAGTCAATCGTTGGATGGGCTCGATCATGAAGTTGGTATACAGCAGGAAAGTAATTAAATCCGGTAACTCCAAGCTATTCTTTACGATAAGAGTACTGCCAAAGATAATCACCGTTACCGTGATGAGCTGAATAAACGTCTCAACACCATTGAAAAAGTAAGCTTCGGCTTTGTACGTTTTCTTTCGACTTTCGAAGAAACGATTGTTTTCTCGAGTGAACTTTTCAATTTCAACGCGCTCGTTGGCAAACGACTTGACAACCCGAATCCCCGATAAACTATCCTCTACCTGCGCGTTTACATCCCCGATTCGTTCTTTGTTTCTTCTCAATGCCCTATTCAGCATCTTATGAAAAAACAGCATAAAGACGCCAAGGAAAGGTAAGAAACAAAAAATGGCGATTGTCAATTGCGCGTTGATATAGAAAAGAATCACAAAGGCTCCCACAAATCGAATGAGATATTTGATGTAGTCTTCCGGACCATGGTGGTACAGTTCTGAAAGCTGGAGAAGGTCGTTTGTGATACGCGACATGAGCTGACCTGTCTTCTCCTTGTCGTAAAAGCAAAAGGAAAGTGTTTGCATATGCGCGAAGAGTTCGCTGCGCATATCGCTTTCCATTCGAGCACCGATCTCATGGCCTTTATAATCCACGAAGTAGTTGGCAATGTTCTGGATAGCGATGAAAATAAGCATTAACCCGCCAATACGGTACACTTCGCTTAAAGCGGTGGTTAAATCTCCAGCCAGAACCTCTTTCGTAATGTAACGAACGAGCAGAGGAAACACCAAAGTTAAAGCAGATGCAATGAAGGCACAGGCCAATACCGAAAGAAACAACGTCAGATACGGTTTGTAATAGGAGAGAAACTTTTTTATTGGGAAATGCATATTTTACCCCTCGTTTGTGTGTTTTAGATAAACACATATAAGGGGGTACATTTGTCTATTTAAGCCCGTGTTCCACCCTTATATGTTTGTTTGGGTCGGAGCGTCATTGTTTTCATGAAAATTACCTCCTTGACATCGGAATAACCACAGTGTAAAACATTTCCAAATAGAGTGAAAGGTATTTTTCAAACGCACAAACGAGGGTTCGAGAGCTATTTTCATATTGTTCATTATGTTGAGGGTAAATGCGAGCTGGTAGGGGGTCAGAGATGACTAAAAAACAGAAGAACGTTACAGTGATTTCAATTAGTTTGAATATTATTTTAATCGCATGTGTAATATGGGGATATTCGAAAATGAATTTTGTGAAAGACCAGGTCATTCTCACTGAGGTACAACGTAATTTAGTAGAACTAGAAGGCTTAATCGACCATCAAAAGAAGAATAATTGGTCTGAACCGAACTCAGTGACGACTAAAATGGGAGACATTTTGAACGGAATATGGCTTGGTAGGACAACTGGTAGACAACTAGGAACTTTCTCGAAAACGGATCAGGAGATTCTAAGTGACTTGTATTCGAAACTAAACCAATTTCCTAGTGATGAAATCTATCAGTTTGCTGATTTAACCGAAGAGGACAAAGAAAATTTCGAGGAATTGCAAAAGTCGCTACGTGAAGTTGGGTTAGGGATGAGAATTACAATAAAAGCCGATAGGAAGTACTTTATGAGCCAAGCCGAAAAACTATCGGAGAAGATAGAGGTCCCACTAAAGTAGTGGTGTTCGGCATAAGGTAACGGCTGCTTATTCTCTACTAACGATCAGGAAAGTTGGTATGTGGAGCGGAAATGATCTCCAGCATTGAAATATAGGAAAGTTAATTTCACAAAAAGCGAGGGGTTATTCTGAAAGAGATTATTCCAAACAAAATACATATAATAGGTTCGGTTGGGAGCGGAAAAACCACTCTCGCAAGAAATTTATCTAAAAAGTATAACATTCCGTATTATGAATTGGATAACGTAGTTTGGAAAAGGCATAAATCTGGAGATATGAAAAGAACAGATAACGAAAGAGACGCGAATTTAGAAAAAATAATTTGTTCGGATCGATGGATCATTGAGGGTGTTCATTATCATAACTGGGTATTAAAAAGCATTCAAAATGCGGAGTTAATCATTTTCTTGGATCCTCCATATAGGATAAGAATTTTTAGGATTATAACAAGATTTATCCTGCAAAAAATGGGTGTTGAAAAATCCAACTATAGGCCAACGTTTAGAATTTTTGTGAATATGTTTAAATGGAATGCTGGGTTTGAACAACATAGCAAACCAATGATCCAAAAGTTGCTCCTACAAGATAAAAGGGTTCTTGTTTTAAAGGATAACAGCGAGATTGATAGATACTACAATTAATGAACAAGAATGCAAGTAATTGAAAAAATAAAAAGTGAATCCTGCTAAAGTGGCGGGCTCGAGTACTCAACAAAAAATAAGAAAATAGATGGCGTTGTCGAAGGATTAATTGGGTTATTCAAGATAGCAATCCAAAAGAAATCAAAGCATTACTTATATTCTATGATGGAAAAAAGGAGTTGATCAATGATGACAGTAAAACTTACCCCTTATTTAAATATGGAGGGGAACGCCAGGGAAGCTATTCAGTTTTATGAACAAGCAATCGGTGCCGAAGTTCTCTCGATCATTACTTACGGAGATATGCCGGAAATGCCTAATACTTTCGCTGATGAGCTAAAGAATCTTGTGGCACACGCAAAGTTACGAGTTGGTGAAACGGAACTCATGTTTTCAGATGCTCCAAGCGGTTCGCCTATTCCAAAGGGTAAACAGGTAACCATTTGCATTTCAACTAACAACGTGGAAAAATCAAAACGATTTTTTGAAGCCTTGCGGGAACACGGTCAAGTTAATATGCCGTTTGAAGAAACCTCTTTTAGCCCAGGTTTTGGTGATGTAACCGACAAATTTGGCGTGACCTTTCAAATTTATACGGAAAGCCAAAGCTAAAATATAAACGGAGTACTTGCGTGTAAACTTACACTACATACGCTAGGGAATGGAGCACAAAGGAAATTACATTGTCTGAAATAGGAAATTACGTTGTCTGAAATAGGAAATGACGTATGTCCCTCTCCGGATCATCGGGGAGGGCATTTTTTACTTTTCCTATAATTGACATAGATAATGATTATTGTTATCATTTTTCCATTCGGACTATAATGATACTCATTCTCATTAGGGAGGGTGAAGAAGCTATGTTTTTTGAAATTCAATTGTGTAGGAGGGAACTTGAACGATGAATAAGAAATGGAATTTACTAGTTTTATTATTGGTTATCATGATGATTGCTGGCGGATGCTCCTCTGGTGTATCTAACAGTGCACCTGGCAGTTCTGCTGATGTTTCAGACAACGGTTCGAGTCAACCAATCACAATCAAACACATGAAAGGTGAAACAACGCTGGATAAACCTGCAACGCGTGTAGTGGTGCTGGAATGGGTTTTTGCTGAAAATCTAATTGCGCTCGGCATGCAGCCGATTGGCAATGCGGACAACAAGAATTACAAAATATGGGTATCACCTGAAGCTGCACTGGATGACAGCGTGACGGATGTAGGTTTACGCCACGAACCTAATCTGGAGACGATTGCTTCTTTGAAACCCGATTTAATTATTTCGAATACCGATCATAATGATGCGATTTACGATCAGTTGAATGCGATCGCTCCGACAATTGAGTTTGAACCATATCCGAATGAGGGAGATCAATATACGGGAATGGTACATACTTTTAAAACCATTGCTGCAGCTGTTGGCAAAACGGACAAAGCAGAGCAAGTGCTAGACGAGCTTGAACAGCATTATGCTGATGCAAAGGACAAACTATCCAAAGCTGGAAAAGGTGGATTGAACTATGTGATTACGCAAGCTTTCACCGTACAGAACGCTGCAGCACTCAGACTGTTTACAGATACCTCTGTTGTAGTGCAAACTTTGGACCGGATTGGGCTGAAGAACGAATGGAAATCTGAGAAATTTGAAAAGTACGGATTTACCGATGCCACGGTTGAAGCGCTACCTGCCGTATCGGATACGAACTTCATTTACATTGTAGAAAATACGGATAATGTATTCGAAAATCAACTAAAGGACAACACGGTTTGGAACGGGTTAAACTTCGTTAAAGAAAAACGGACATACATGCTTGACGCCAATACATGGACATTTGGTGGTCCGATTTCTTCCAAAGTGCTTGTCGACCGGGTTGTAAAGGTAGTCACTCAATGAGTACAGCTTCAGAAATCCAAAAACAACAGTACGTTTCAAGTGCAGGTAAAAAGACTGTCCGTATATTCGGAGGAGGTTTTGCCGCTTTGACGGCTCTGTTGTTTGCCAGCTTATGCTTTGGTGAAGCGTATGTTTCCGTACAGACGGTTATTGAAGCGCTTATCAGCCGGCAAAACCTATTGGAGCATCATCTAATATGGGATATCCGAATGCCTCGAGTGATCATTGGAATGCTGGCTGGTGCCGGATTGGCCGTGGCGGGAGCGATTTTGCAAAATATCACGAAAAACCCGCTTGCTGCTACGGATACACTTGGCATCAATGCAGGCGGATATTTTATGGTTGTGCTCGGTACAGTCTATTTCCCGTCTCTGCTGCACCAGTCTCCATTTATGGTTGCTGCTGCAGGAGGCGGATTGGCAGCCGCAATCGCCTACTTTTTGGGAGGCGGCCGTTCAGCGAGTCCCATCCGGCTGGCTTTGGCTGGTTTGATTGTTTCTATGGTTTTAGGCTCGTTTACGAGCGCATTGCATATTTTTCATTCATTTGAAACGCAATCCCTGTTCCTATGGGGGTCGGGATCACTTAACCAATTGGATTGGAGCGGAGTGCAATACGCATGGCCTTGGATCATTGTCGTAATTGCTGGTGTTTTTGTGCTTGGACGTCAATTTGACGTTTTAGATCTTGATGAGTCAACAGCAAAATCGCTCGGGCAAAAAGTGGATTTCGTTCGATTCCTTGGGCTAGTATTTGCCGTACTAATTGCAGCTGTAGTCGTCAGTGTTGTTGGACCGATCGGTTTTGTTGGTCTTGTAGCTCCTCATTTGGCTCGACTTGCAGGATTCAGGCTCCACCGATACTTGATTCCGGCTTCGGCATTATGGGGAGCTGTATTGATTACTGCTGCGGATGTGTTGGCTAGACTTGTGCGCAGCGGCATGGGAGAATTGCCGGAGTGATGGCGATGATCGGTGCTCCTTGGCTGATTTGGTTTGTACTGACCAAAATGAAAGGTGTGTCCGGATCGGCAGGTCATTCATCTATGAATATAGGCAGAATACCGATTCGGTTCCGCTTTTTTCATCTTGTAACGATAATGTCCGTGTTGGCAATTGGCCTGATTCTTATCAGCATGACGCTCGGAGGCACTCGTATTCCGCTTGATTCATTAATGGGAAGTCTGATCGGCGCAGAAGGTGCTCCCTCTTATTCCGTCCTTCTTCAATTGCGTCTTCCCCGCACACTTGTTGCTGCCGGAGCCGGTATTGCACTGGCTGTCAGCGGTGTGTTAATTCAAAGCGCGGTTCGCAATCCGCTCGCGGACGCTTCCGTGATCGGTGTTACATCGGGAGCGGGATTGGGTGCGCTCGCCATCTTGATTGCTTGGCCGACGTTACCTATTGCTCTGCTGCCGATAGCAGCGATTATCGGGGCAGTAACGGCCGCCACCATCGTGTTTTTATTCTCCTGGCACAAGCAATTAAATCCGCCAGTGCTTATTTTGCTTGGAATTGCTGTATCAGCACTCGCTTCTGCAGGTATTCAAGCTTTGATTATTCAAGGTTCCTTATGGGGAAGTACTGCCTACGTTTGGCTTACAGGATCCACCTACGGACGGAGCTGGAACCAGTTTGTCATCATGATGGTGTTTCTCGTTGTGTTATTGCCGATTGCATGGATGCTTGGCCGACGATTCGACTTGTTGGCGCTTAAAGACGAGAGTGCAATCGGCCTTGGCCTGCCAGTTCGCCGTACAAGGCTTGCCGCTATGACTGTAGGTGTGCTGCTGACCGCTGGCGCCGTCGCAAGTGTTGGGACGGTTGGTTTTCTTGGCCTGATGGCTCCTCATGCAGTTCGGATGATGATTGGTCATCATACTCGAAGATCTATCGTTCTCTCAGCATTGCTTGGTGCTCTACTCCTTATAGCAGCGGATACAATCGGGCGGACGATAATGGCTCCGATGGAAATTCCTTCTGGGATTCTCATTTCGCTTATCGGTGCTCCTTATTTTTTGTTTCTGATGTACCGATCATTTTTTAAATAGATAAGTAAAAAGCCCTTAGCTGATTCTTTTTTATTGAAGTAACGGGAGGTTTAGTTCAACAACTCATACCACGTGTGCTATCATTTTACTAACATAGCCGTTGTATTGCTTGGTGGGGGAAGCAGTGCACACGGTAATTCGAAAGAGGACACTGAATGTGTCCTCTTTCTCGCAAGGCATAGCTTTATTAGTCGCTATCAGCATATGATTGCAACACTTGTTTTGGAACAAAATACCTTGAAGAGTAAGGCGAAGTGGAGCACGCCAAGCCGAACTGATGGTATCATGCAAATAGCCCGGTTAACGGAAGCCGGGCTTTTATGCTGTCAACACGTTCAGCCTAATGATCGGTTGCTGTGTTCCATGACGCTCTGAATATAAGACTGCAATACCTCGATGAACAATTTGGCCGCTTTGCCCATATACCGGTCTGCATGGTAGATGATACAGATGTCTTGACTTGGTGTAGGATTCAAT
This sequence comes from Bathyarchaeia archaeon, assembly GCA_035644815.1. GTDB lineage: Bacteria > Bacillota > Bacilli > Brevibacillales > Brevibacillaceae > Brevibacillus_F. The sequence goes on from DASQNU010000229.1 coordinate 16,557, forward strand.
AGGGTGACGGCGCTGATATTATCTCGATTAAGATTATCCACTAACAAGCGGGGGAGAATGCAAGCTCCTACGCCTTGCTCGACCAAGGATAGCAATGTCGACAGGGTGGACGTTACGATCGGGCTATCGATCGTGATACCCTTTTGCTGACAGCAGGCATTAATGACCTTTGAAATTTGGTGTTCCGGACCGAACATGACTAGCTTCATATTCTGTAGTTGCTCGAAAGGAATCGCTTTCGCTTTCGCAGCGGGGTGATCCGAGTGTACTGCCAAGACGAACTCCTCATGGAACAGCGGTATAACTCCGATACGATCATCGGGTTTGTCAGGTGTTGTAGTAACGCCGAGATCTCGGATACCATCGACAACCTGTTCGTACACATCTGTCGACTCCGTGACCTTTATCGACAGCTTCGGGTACGACCGATGAAAGTCGATAAGTAGGGCGTCAAACAAAAGATCCCCGTCGCCGGGAAGAATCCCGATGTCCAGCTTACCACCCTCTACTTTCTTTAAATCCGAGATGGCCCCTTGAATATAATCAATGCGTTCGAAGATAATCTTGCTCTGCTCCAAAAGGACTTGCCCTGCATCAGTTAAAGCAATCCGTCTGCCAATACGGTCAAATAGCGGAAGTCCTAGCTCATTTTCCAAAAACTTAATTTGTTGACTGAGGTTCGACTGAGTCGTACAGAGATTTTCTGCCGCTTTGGAGAAGTGCATCTCCTTGCATATGGCAGCAAAATACTGGAGCTGTCTAAGTTCCATTCCGCCATGCTCCTTTATCCATTTTTTGTACAGCGTAGAAGTAAATGACTTCCTTTCAGTATAGCGAAGATATGGATTATCTGCACTAATTGATAATCGATCGATTAGTGAGACCGATCAATTGCATCGGAATCGTGTGATTGTTACGTATTCAAGGGAGAGCTACACTTGCATTAAAGAGAGCAACATCAAAAAAGAGGAGGAATTATCTTATGAGTCATACAATTATCCACACTGGTAAAGTACTTCGTCAGGTTGTCATTGGTCAGGTTCAAGCTATTTCCGAGGAACAGCTCGACGTACAGCCGAAGGGCTTCAACAACACAATCCGATGGAATGTCGGTCACATGATCTATTGGATGGATCAGTACTCCACGCTTTGTTTCGATTCTCCATCCTTGATTCCGGATCAGTATGAAGCGCTATTTACTTCCGGTACGAAACCATCTTCATGGACGATAGCTCCCCCGAGCAAGGAAGAATTGCTTCAATTGCTAACGATGCAGCTTTCCCGCCTATCCGAGCTGACGCCTGAGATGCTGAATGCACCATTGAAATCGCCTTATGTCATGGGGCCATTCCAATTCGATACCGCAGGCGAGCTGTTCAACTTTGCTCTGGTTCACGAAGGAATTCATCTAGGTACAGTTTCAAGCCAGCTTAAGCTCATCAAATGAATTACCCAACGCTCTGGTGCTAAAGTGAGCTGGATCACACAATGAAATTAGGAGGCTTGTAATGATGAAAATCCATGAAGTGTTTGCTGCTTTTAGGCGTGCTTTCGAAACAGGGGATACAGACGATTTCCTTAAAAAGGTTACGGATGATTTTCATTTCTTCGTTCCGCTCCCGCTGGAAGGGTGGAATTCAAAGCAGCAAGGCCGAGAGCGGTTCGAGGAATTAATCAGGTTTGAGCGCTCAGTATTTCAGATGAGCCTGACTCCGCTGATCGAGCTAGAGAATGAGAGCTACGGGATGGTAGTTTTTCGCTCGGAAGGATTGCTGTACGGTAGACCTTTCCACAATGAGCTTTCAGTCGTCTTCGAATTCGAGAAGGATCGGATCCGCTCCTTCCGAGAATATGTAGGAATGCCGCTAAAAAACTACGAGACCCCGTAAAGAGCATCCAAGAATAAAGGAAAAATTGCAGTCGGTCAGAGTGATTCGACTGCTTTTTTCATCTTGACATCACCCAATTGAACCACAAGGTGGATTTGGCAACGATGCCCCATATCGAAGCGTCCACATACGGCGGGATATCGTGCTGCAGACGGTATTCGCTTGGCAGCAGCTGCTTCTCCAACGCCGCCTTCGCCTTGTCGGAAATGCCGATTTCAGTCGGAATGTCTTTATAACTATTTTACTTTGAAAGAGGAGAGTTCGATGAAAATACTTGTCTTGCTTGCACATCCTCGTTTGAATAACTCGCGAGTAAACAAAAGGAGGAAGCAGGAGCTTGAGCGTTCATAAAAAGTGACCATACATGATCTTTACGAGCGATATCCAGACGAGCGTATTGACGTAAAGCGCGAACAGGATCTTCTACTTGCGCATGACCGGATCGTATTTCAATTTCCATTCTATTGGTACAGTACGCCACCTCTCTTAAAAAAATGGATGGATGAAGTCTTTACCTACGGGTGGGCGTACGGTCCTGGTGGCAATGCGCTGCATGATAAGGAATTGGTGTTGGCTATTTCAATAGGGGGACCTGAGCATTCGTACCGGGCAGGCGATTACAACCATTACACGATGAGCGAACTGACTAGGCCACTTCAAGCGACAGCTAATTAACGGGGATGCACTTTCTTCCTCATTTTGTTCAGCATGGTGTTGTTGTTGCGGATGGGTTCGCTAGTGTAATTAGGTGGTTGCTTCGGCAGCCGTTTTTTATTGCTACGCTAACTGGCAGAATTGCTCAGCAAGGACGACCACACAAAAAGGAGGTCGACCAGTAAGTTCTGGTTACCTCATAATACGATCATGCGAGATAGTTCATTCAAGAGAGAAATAACCGACGAGACAAATGTTCCCACATTACCTGTAATTTTTTTGTGTAGTATCGAACCTGGTTATGAATCAAAGGTAAAGTTCATCTTTTTGAGGGGAAAGGCCTTAGGGTCGCGAAATACCAGCTGAATATAGTTGCCGTGACCGGGTACGTCGTTAGCTGGTATACTCTAACCGTGCATCATCGGGCAGTAACAGTGTATTTATTATCAAGGCATTGACTTTTCTAGCTATTCCTGACAGGACACTCCAATGCGAATGATGATCTATCCGTTTGTACTAAGCGCCAACAATCGTTTTAGATTGTCATCAATAAACTTATTATCGGCACTGTTGATGCCGCGACCGGCCAAATGGCCCCAGATCGACTCGATAGGATTAAAAACAGCATTAGGTATCAGCTTGGCCTCGTATTCATTATCGTCCGCCGTGCAGAAGAGATCCGTGCTCCCTGGCATGACGCAGGCAAGCGCTTTAATGTTTTTGAGCGCCTCATCGAAATCTCCGTTATAGGAGGGGTTCGCACTAATATCTGCAAATTGGCCTGTCCATAACATGGCCAGTGCATTGTGCGGATCTATCTTCATAAAGGTATCTTCCCAGACGCCAGCCATAAAATCTGTCAATGAGTCGAACCCCAGCTCACGATAAAGTTCCTCTCGGTAAAACGCCTGTGATAATCCCCATCCCGCATAGACACGGCCAACGGCGCGCATGTCTGCAGAAGTCAACTGGTTTAGTTTACTTGAATCGAAGCGGACTGCAGCCATTAGCGGAGCTTTCATTCCTTCTAGGACCACATACGTTTGGGGCCAAGTCTTGGCAACTCCGGCGAAAGGTGCAATTCGTTCTACCATGTCGGGATAACTTGCCCCCCATTGGTATGATTGAATGCCTCCCATAGACCATCCAACTACGAGAGCGATCTTTTGAATGCCGAATTTTTCGGTCACCAGCCGATGCTGTAATGTAACGTTGTCATAGATGGTTACCTGCGGAAAATTAGCCCGGTCGAATGGGGGAGGCGTGTTACTGGGAGACGAAGATAATCCGTTGCCCAGCAGATTGGGAACGATAATGAAATATTTCTGCGGATCTAGTGCCATTCCGTTTCCAATCAACCATTCATTCTGAACATGCTGGTCGCCAAAAGCAGTTGGATAGACGATGACATTATCTTTCTTTTCATTTAAGCTTCCATAAGTCTTATAAGCAAGAAAAGCACTCGGTAACGTCACTCCCGATTGCAAGGTTACGTCACCCAAATCAAAAATCTCATAATCCATCGTATTGTTGCTCCTTTCAAATTGAAACCACACATTTTAGAATGTATGTCTTGTGCTTAGTATAGACCCGTGGTACTTTCAGATAAAGCGAATGAAATTCAAAGCAGCATTCAATAATATTGAAAGTAAATTGGGGGTAGTATGATGGAATTGCGCCAACTGAATACCTTCCGCACGGTTGCATCAACTTTAAATTTCAGTCGGGCAGCGGAAGTTCTGGGCTACGTCCCCTCCAACGTCACGATGCAAATTAAAGCTTTGGAGGATGAGCTTGGTGTTCGTCTCTTTGACCGCTTGGGCAAGCAGCTCGTTCTCACAACCGCGGGTAAACGCTTTTTAACTCATATCCAAGTCGTCCTGAACAAATTGGACGAAGCTCGCAGCGTCGTTCATGACAATGAAAATCTAAGCGGCACCCTAACAATAAGTGCCAACGAGGTTCTTTGCGCCTATCGGCTACCAGTTGTCTTTCACCTATTTCGTTCGCGCCATCCGGGAGTGCGTCTCATCTTCCGCTCCGTTTCCAATCAGCAACTCAAGCAAACGCTCTTTGACGGAACCGCGGATGTCGTCTTTATGTTGGACGAACCCATTCGCTCAACGGGACTTGCAGTGGAACCGTTGCTGGAAGAAACTTTCCGCTTTTTCGCCGCTCCAGACCATCCGCTCGCGAAACTATCTGTACTACAGCTGGAAGATTTCCACGGAGAAGTGTTCCTGACGAATGAAAAGGGTTGCACCTATCGAACCATGTTTGACCGGTCATTTGAGAAAGAGGGCATTGATAGTATTACGCATTTAGAGTTTCAAAATGCCGAAGCCATTAAACAATGTGCAATTACGGGAATCGGTATTGCCTTTCTTCCTGAAATAGTAGCAAAAGCCGAAGTTGAACGGGGAGAACTTGTTGCTCTTCCTTGGCAAATTCCGGACTTGCACGTGTATACACAGATGTTATGGCATAAAGACAAGTGGCTTTCACCAATCATGTTATCTTTCATAGAAGCAGCAAGGGAGGTTATCGCTATAGAGGAGGAGAATAAAATCGTTTAGCCTATTCATAGAAGAATCCCCGAGCTGGCACCGTTCGCATACCTGAATACGGCCAGCTGCAGGCGATGCAGCCAAGGGAGAATAATTTTTAATGAAAGAAGTAAAGAAAATTGTATAGATCAGTGCTTATTCATTTGCATAATCGATCAAACGCCTTCAAATGATTCTAGTTAAATATGTAATAAACAACGGCTGGAATTATGCAAAAGGGAAGAGAATAGAGAAAATTGAGCAAGGAGATTTTTTTGGTCAATGATAGCTCAATCATGACACGACGGCAGCCGGCCAAAATGATCGGCTGTCGTCGTTGTACTACAGGCAGTTTAGTGGGAATATCCAAATTACAGAAAAAGGAAAAAGTTCATTTCTGACGAATTAATTTTGTATGAGGTCAGCAAAAAATCTCCTAAATGAGGAGTCAAAGAAATATGGAAAAACGAATATCTCTACTAAAGAATCTGCACATTGATTATGAGATCATCGAACACAGCAAACCAATTAATTCCGCACAGGAAGGTGCTGATTATTTTGGTATTCATATTGGTCAGACTGCCCCGACACTAATAATGAAAACAGATAAAGGCTACTATGCGTTTATCATTTCTGGTGATTATGGACGAATGGATCCGGTTACTTTGAAAGAATTATTTCATTTTCAAGAGATTAAATTAGCCAAACCCAAAGAGGTAGAGCAAGTAACTGGAAGTACGGTCGGAAGTGTATCGTTAATAAACCCCGATATCCCAACATTCATAGATAGAGAATTATATCGATTCGACTATGTTTATGGAGGTACAGGGGTCCCGCAAACGACATTGAAGATCCAACCAAAGGATATTGAGAAATTAAATAATATAGTTGGATACATAAGATAGAGAAAATGTCTAAAGTTTCATGAACATAACTACTCAACAAACGGGTATCGTTAGTGAAATAACAGAGAGCAGAATGCCGCGGCAGCTGCTCTCTGTTTTGTTGAAATAACGGGCAGCATAGCTGAAAGGTACTCTTTTTATTATTAATATGACATAAGATGACATATATAAGGTCTATAATGCGTAGTAGATCAACGAAAGGAGTAACAAATCATGAAAAGAAGAATAATTTTAGATTTAGCAGTTACTTTAGATGGTTTTATTGAAGGGAAAAATGGGGAAGTTGATTGGTGCATGATGGACTCTGAGATGGGGTTTATTCATTTCTTAAGTCAAATTGATACTATTTTATATGGAAGAAAAAGCTATGATTTATGGGGACAATTTACTCCAGAAATTGAACATACTGATACTGAAAAAGAAATTTGGGGATTAGTTCAAAGTAAAGAAAAATATGTGTTTTCTAGGACACAAAAAGGGACTGATAATAAAGCAATATTCATAAATGATAATATTCTTGGAGAAGTAAATAAATTAAAGAATAAACCTGGCAAAGACATCTGGCTGTATGGTGGAGCAAGTCTTATTACAACTTTTATCAATTTAGGGCTTGTTGATGAATTTAGATTATCTGTTCACCCTGTTATTTTGGGAGAAGGAAAACCATTGTTTATTGATATACAACAGAGGTTGAATTTAAAAATGGTTAATACAAGAACGTTTTCCTGTGGCGTTGTGCAACTAATCTATCATTTGAATGGGAAATAGAAAATACGGGATCGTAATTGTCAATTCTTCAACGAACGGGATCGTTCGTGCAATAACAGGGAGCAGTTTGCTGCGGCAGCTGTTCCATTTTTTCATTGAAGTAACGGGAAGAATAGTAATAAATCGGATAATTTTTTGGTGGAAATTACTATTTGTCCCAATGGAATTCACGATAAGTCAATCCGGAAATTATTCGGCAAGTGGTGACTTGTGGTCTACCGTATCAGCAGTCAATAACAGCTGCAAACGCCATAAATGTGTGACAAAAAAACGACCCTCGTCAGGATCGTTTAACTGTTGCTGTGTCAATGCTTGCTTTCTTTGCCGTGCTCCTCCGCACCCTCGTCGTTTTCATCCGCTTCCAATGCAATCTGATAGGCGTCCAATACAAATGCTGCTTCCTCGGGATCATCAATCCCTACCAGATATTGGTCTTCTGCCTCCCCGTCTACCACCCGCATAAGAATTCGATCCTCATCTGATGTTAATAGTGCGTACCATTCTTCGTTCATATCGAACAATGCTTCAACGGCATACTCTTTTTCATTACCTTGCTCATCCTCGACGGTAATACGATTATCATTTCCCACGATACCAGCCCCCTTGCACTCTTAACGTCTCGCTTATTATGTACGAGGACAGATCTCTTTATTGATGGAATAGGAGATGACAGGATGAACAGTCCACACCAATTGAGCAACGATGAAGCGTTCGCTCGGATGATGTCCTGGGTGGAAGCCCATTATGATTGTGAAGTTTATTTTTTGGAGCATTCCAGGCAAGCAAATGGCTTTGTGGAATATCGAAACGGGAAAAACATTATATACATATTGGCGGACAAGGAGGACATCAGCCTCGATACGTTCTCTGACATTCTAGCGCATGAGGTAGGCCATGTTATCTATAATCAGCGCATGATGCAAAACGGGTTGTCCTACAAGGAGATTGTGAAGCGGACGCAGGAAAAACTGGATTGTTTTGATCAGTTGTTGGAGAGAAATGTTATTACGAAGGAAGAGTACGAACGGCTTTATAGTGCTATTGAAGAAGAATGGGATAGCAATCATGAAAAGGAGAGAATTATCCCTGAGTTACGAAAACTGACAGCTTTCCACATAAATAATCCATTGATTGGTGATAATGAGCAAAATGAGTGGTAGGAGTTGTGGCCGTGAACAATCATAATAAACAGAAGCCAATCGTTTCGGGTACCTTCCAGCTAGCCGAAGATAGCCGGGTTGAATCTTTGGAACAGCTTTCCGACAAAAACCAGATGGAACAGCAAGAGCTGGACGAGGAGTCGCTTTACTATGCTCGGCTCTTTATGGAGGATTGATCATCTATCCTTCTCATGAAAAAGGTTGACTTGCAAACCTGCAAGCAGCCCGATATTGGATAATCATAGGCAAGGATAATTTGGCTAAAATTTTGGTTGGAGTTCACGCCCGGTCTGTCACACTGGAGGTCGCGGGTTCTTGTCCCGACAGCTCCGCCATTTACATAGCTGGAAACACTTATTTCATAAGGCTCGGTTGCACAGTCGGAAGAGCAGCGGACTGAAAATCCCCGTGTCTGCGGGGTGAAAATAGAAATAGTGGGTGCTTTTGGGTAGTTCAGTGCTGCCAAGACTGCATCTATGGTTTTGGATATTGCATTCGGTTCCCAACATTTAGATAAATTTATTCCTAGATATTGAAGTAGGCTGTAAAAATTGATATTATTATAGTATCTAATATAGAGTGCGCCCACAGAATCTTGGGGCCTGATTAATAATGGAGGAAACCCTTCATTACTAATCAGGCCCTTTACTATTTTAATAAGGGCATGAAACGGAGGGAAGGAGGCCCCCCTTGACAGCTCAATAGCGTTTGAAGGAGTGACGAAAAAGTGAGAGAGGTTTTTGGGAATCGCAATTTTCGCAAACTATTCTTTTCTAATTTGTTTTCTGGCTTTGGCCAGGGGATGACCATGATTGGGATATCATGGTATTTAGTGGAGATGACAGGTATGGCCAGATTACTTGGCTCCACGATGCTTATTTCCTCTATTCTTGTGTTTTTATTTGGGCCGTTATCTGGTGCAATCATTGACCGCTTTTCACGTAAGGCCATTCTACAGATTGAGCAGCTAGGAGGCTTCACCGTGCTCATCCTCTTAGCAGCATGGGGATTTTGGGGCACTTATCATGAGTGGATGTTAGTGCTCATCTATTTGACGACTACGTTCATGCTTCAGGTTCACTACCCAACGCAGTCAGCACTCGTACAGGAAACATTTGATCAAAAGCAATACAACGATATCAACTCCTTACTCGAAATTCAGAACCAAACAGCATTGGTTTCTGCAGGGGCGCTTGCTGGTCTGCTTTTGGGGATGTTTGGATTGCATATAGTACTACTGCTAAACGCATTGACGTATTTAATCGCTTTTCTGTTGTTATCGCGTATGGACTACGTTTTCACGGTAGAACATCAAGCAGGAAAGAGCCCCCGCACTTCTTGGATGCAGCAATTCAATCAAGGGTGGATCTTCATCAGGGAACGAAGAGGCTTTATGATTTTCGGGATATCTGCACTCATACCATTTATTGCGGTTACGCTGGTAAATCTGCTTAACCCGATTTTTGTGAGCCAAACATTGAAAGGTGACGTAAAGATCTTCTCACTCGGGGAGGTTGCCTATTCGATAGCAGCAGTGGTGGCAGGAACATGCACTACTTTGATTAGTAGAAAATTTGGTGCTTTTTCGACTATGGTGTTCCACTTTATGTTGATGGCAATTGCTCTAGCTGTCACCGTGGTTATACCAAAAGGCTGGGTTTTCGTATTGCTTTCTGCCTTTATAGGCTGGTGCAACGTTTCTACACGGCTTATTAGACAGAACGTTTACATGCAACTTTTGCCAAATCACTTTATGGGCAGGGTGCTCAGCTCTTTAAATTCGATCGGTACGTTGATTAGGCTACTGCTGCTCACTCTGTTCACAGCAATTATCGACTCAACCGGTGCTGAATTTGGATATTTTGTATTAGCTGGTCTTTTAATAATTGCGGCACTAGGGATTATCGTTTCCATGCCTATTTTGATGGGGAGGGCAGTCTCTACGGATGATGTGTATGCTCATAAGAAAAATTAACTGAAACGAATTCTATATTTTCTACCCCAGACGATGGATGTGGAGAACCGTGTTATCCGGTTCCGAATTTTATTAAGAAAGCTGTGTGATGCATTACCCTGTCAAGGTTGTAAGGGTTTGAGCTGCAGCAGCTGTTCCTTTGAAGGAACGGGCAGTAATGTGACAAACAGGCGCCAATATCAATGAAACAGTGAATTGGAAAACACAAAGGGGGGCTTAGCCCCCACACAGAATAATTCGTTCTATACTTTACTGGACATTTGCATCCACTTATCGAACTCTATGGTTTCGAAATATTCCTGAACATCAAGCTTGACAGGAGCAATGAATTCTAATAAGTTCCCGTCTGGATCCTCAAAATAAACAGCCGCATGCACTTGTGGGTAAAGTGGGGGGACTACAGGCTGCTGATGTGGTTCAAATTCATAAAAATTGACCACGTTGATGTTCCGCTCCTGCAACCATTCCTTGGCCTTACCCATATCTTCTAGCTCAATACGAAAGGCAGCATGTCGAATAGAGACATGATAAGGTATGCTCACTTGTTCTGCAACCCATAAAGCTAGCCAACTTCGTCCTTTTTCCGTCCAGAAGAAGGCCCGATCTTCCATCCTGTGGGCGAGTTCCAAACCCAAAGACTCATAAAATCGTATAGAACGATCAAGATCGCTAACAGGCAAATGGGCTTCATACAAACCTTTAATCATGTATAGCCCCCCTTACATGTTCCACCTGTGTCAAGAAAGCGGCCGCAGATTCAGCTTCTTGAAATGCTTTTTCCAACACCTCAGCCCTTTTCAAGAAATAGTTCCCCTGTGCGCGGATGATTTGATAGTCGACCCCCATAAAGTTGAACATCGCCTTCAAAAATTTGTGAGAGTACTCGACTTCCGCGTACCAATCCTGATTCGTATAAATACCGTCGCTCGCTTGGATCACGAGGACGTTTCGGCCGTCGTTTAGCAGACCTACTGATCCCTTGTCCGTATAGGCGAATGTCTCTTTGGCGATTAAAATGTTATCTATATAGTCTTTTAGTTTCGATGGGATATTGAAATTATGCAGCGGCATTGCGATGACGTACTTTTTGGCACTCTTAAACTGCCGAAGAATCTCCGACATACGGGAGGTGAGCCGCTGCTCTTCTTCAGTTAAACGCTCATTTCTCTTGATTTTTTCCTGTGCACGTAAGAAGACACGATCAATACAAGGAACGTGGTCTCGATATAAATCGATTTGCTCAACGGGCCCTTCCGGATTAAGTTTTCTATAAGTTTCTAGAAAATGACGAAGCACTTGTAAGCTTACGGATGAATCGGATTCCACTTTTGGATGCGCATTAATAACGAGTAGTTTTTCCAACTTATTTCTCTCCCTTTTTTAGTCCTACAGATTCTAATAAAGCTTTATGATAATTGTCTCGTGCTCACTACCTCCCTTGTTTTTGGGATACATATATAAGGCGAATAACGGTTTTATTTTGTGACATGTTTTGATGGTGTTTTTGGCAAATGTTGATTCTTCCTGTTGATTTATTTACCTTCTCGAATCCCCATATGAAATAGACGACTTGTTGAACAAACGGGACACAATAGCTCCAGTACGACATGGAATGGCAGCCGGCATAAGTTGATCCGTTGCCAATCTTCAACAAACTTGTGGTAATCAAGACCAATAAAAGAGGGTTTTGTTATAATACTCGTACACATAATGGGGGAGGAACGACAATGAACGAAGAAGCAAAATCAGCTGGATGGGATGCCATTGAACAGGCGATGTCTAAACTTTACGGAGATCAGGAGCCGAAGCATTACGGAACGATTATTCCATATATGCTGGGAGGCAACGATCCGCTTGATGGCCTCAGCGCATACAAGGCGGAGCAGCCATCCCCACATTGGCATATCGTTACGTTCGGTTTTTCGGAGTTGTACGATAAGGAATCGGATGATGCAGAGCATAGCGGTTACGGATTTGAACTGACCTTTCGGATCGCGCGCGAGGAAACGGAGGAAGAACCTCCGGCCTGGGCGCTGAACCTGCTGCAAAATATGGGAAGATATGTTTTCCGAAGCGGGAACATCTTCCGATCAGGCGATTATTTGGATGCCAACGGCCCGATTTGTCTTGGGTCTGATACGAGGCTGACGGCGCTGGCCTTTGTCGATGACCCTGAGCTTCCGGCTGCGGACACACCGAACGGACGTGTGCAATTTCTGCAAATGGTTGGTATTACGGGCTGCGAACTCGAAGCGATGCAGACGTGGAATACACTCGGCATGCTGAAAGCTTGCGAGGAGCACATGCCCTGCTACATAACAGATCTGACACGAGATTCATTCATGCAGACACCTGCGATTGCCGAAGCTGTGCAACGAGGGATGGAGCGGGACGGTTCCAGTACCGGCTTTTTATATGTGGATCAATTGGCCTGGGAGTCGGCCAAGAAGCGTCTGCTCGGCAAGACTCCAGCTGTGCTCAGGCTAGGGGCCAAGCAGGCGGAGATTGTCAGCAAACTGTTGGCCGGCCGCATTTTGAAAGGAAAATCGCTTTGGATGACAGGTCCGAATATTCAGGTCGTTTTGGAGCCGGGGGAGGAAGCGGGCTTTGAAGAAGGAGAGAACAGGATTCGTATCAAGCTCGACGAGGCGTGTGCGGTCGAGTTGTCCCAGAAGCTGCAGCCAAAGGAGGGCATGATTACGCTGTCTTCATTTAAAAGCATGACTGTTCAAATCATGAAAACTTATATGAAAGACCAGGAAGGGAATATCGTATCGACGATCGGCTAGCCGATAATACCGTACAACAAGGAAAAGAACATGAGCCGTTATCCCATCGTCATTGAAGGATTTCACAATACGCTTCTCAAGTTAAGAGGCTTTATGGGAATCGAAAGCGGAGTTGAGAACCTAGAGCAGATCAATACGGACAGAGGCTTGACTTCATCTATTCACCGGAAAGCCTGCAATCCCTGGAGTTTTTGATCTGGTTTGTCAGGGATTGCGCAAGGGGAGGAACGAAATTCCAGCTCATGCCATTCGATCTTTCTCCGGAAACTCTCTCGGAAGACATCTGGGAGCGACAATGACATGGCATATGGACCTTTTTATCCATGGCATCGAAGAGAGCTTGGAGCCTGCCTTTGAAACCGTTCGCCGACTTCACCATTCTTGCAGACGGCGATTCGGCTGTTCGGTATCTCGTATACCAAGGATACTTTTTTAAACGGAGATCTGTTTGCTTATGGTCAGCAGACATATGATAATTTTTGGAGTGCTGTACGGGAACTAAGAGGATAGTGATAATGCTCAAAATAACTATTGCAGATTCATCAATCTGTAGTGAGGTCGTAGCTTTCTTTAAAGACAACATTCAGATGAATAATGATGGCATTGCAAATATCCAAGTCATCGGAAACAGAAACTGTTGACACCCTGTTCTTTTTTTTCAGTTTTGGAGACAAGTCACTCAACCTTGTATTCAGCCTCATACAGTGTTTGAATATCCCTTATCGTTGTCAATAGCGCGTCTTTGAGCTCCGGTGGGGAGAGGACAACAACGTTCGACCCGTAGCTAAGAAGTACGGAAAGCGCATAATCTATGGAATAAAAAACGGTCTCCACCTCAATATGACTCCCGCAATCCCTGCACTCTCCTCGGAAATGTTCGGATACTCGCTGCTTGGCTGCCGGGCCGAAACGTAAATGAGCAGATATACCCAAAGACGGGTTTTCCGGCAAGTCTCGAACCGGATTTTTCGGCTGAACGCTCTCTTCCAGCACTTGGAGACGTGACATCCTCGAGATTCGGAAGAAGCGGTTCGATTGTCGGGATAAACAGTACCCTTCTAGGTACCATGTACCACGCTCCCAATATAATCTGTAAGGTTCTATTCTTCTCTCCGAACGAACATTGGAAGCGCTTTGATAGGAGAACGAAATGATTTTCTTTTTCTCGATCGCACGATACACAGTTCGAACGGTCACTTTTTCTTCCGGATTCGTGCTAATATCGATCAGGATGTCATCCGGATATCCGTCTTTGGATAACTTCGGGTGCAAGCTGCCGACCTTATGGGTAAGGGTGGTAAATTTCCCGCCGACCGCTGACTCGATGTTTTGGAGAAGCATGTAGATGGTCGTAAAATCTTGCACGGTGAAATGTTGTTTCGTCAAAAGGAAACCGTCCATCAGTTCAAATCCACCATTCGGACCTTTGATTGATACGATCGGAATGCCCGCTTGATTGATCAGCTCCATCTCCCGGTATATCGTACGGGTAGAGACTTCGAACTGAGCGGCCAGTTCGGAGGCTCTTACTCGTTTCTTAGCCATGAGCTGCAACGTGATCGCAAGCAAACGGTCCAGTCTCATTCCTTCCACCCCCAGAATTCACAATCGGTCTGCCAATAGTGGATACTTTGTTTCGGCTCCGAGATAACAGGCAGTCTCCGCTTTTTTATATCAAATGACCAAAAAATAGTCGAATATCTTCGACGAAACGTTTCGGTTGCTCCATCGCGTAGAAATGCCCCCCTTCGTTGCATTCAGTCCAATGGACAATATAATGTTCTCTCTCAGCGAAACGCCGAATGGTCATATCATGGGACCGTGAAACCAATACGCCGGTGGGGGTGGTTCCGCGTTCTTTTGGCACCCAAGCCGCAGGGTCATGCAATGTTTCATAATAGATCTGGGCTGATGAACCTGAAGTTCCGGTGAACCAATATAAGCTTATGATTGTCAGCATGCGATCACGTTCGATAGACACCTCCGGCAGTGCATCCTCCAGGTTGGTCCACTTCTTGAAGATTTCCGCAATCCACGCCAACTGTCCGACTGGAGAATCATGGAGACCGTATGCCAGCGTATGGGGGCTTTTGGATTGGATCTGCAGATAGCCGTCGTTGAAACTTTCCATACGAGCTATGCGCTGCTGCTCCAGTTCTGAGAGTCGTTCCAGCTCGCCTTCTTCGCCGGAAGGAAAGGTAAGCAGTGCATTTACATGAATGCCGATGATTCGATCTGGTGCCAGCTTTCCCATCTCGGGAGCAATAAAAGCTCCAGTATCTCCCCCTTGCACGCCGAAGCGATCATACCCGAGACGATCCATTAGTTGAAGGAAGGCGTGCGCAATTCGAGAAGGGGTCCAGCCTGGCTCCGTTAAAGGGGAGGAGTATCCAAATCCGGGTATAGAAGGGATAATCAGGTGAAAGGCAATTCTTTCTTCCTTACCGTTTGTACACAGGGAAGTCAGTAACTCGATGACGTCCAGAAACTCCACGAATGATCCTGGCCATCCGTGAATCAGCATTAAAGGGATAGCATTCGGGTCTGAAGATGGAACGTGAAGAAAGTGAATGTTCTGTCCTTCAATCGTGGTGGTGTATTGCGGAATATCATTTAGACGGCTTTCGTGCTTGCGCCAGTCATAACGGTTCCGCCAATACTCCTTCAGTTCCAACAAATACGGGAGCGGCACACCGCGATCCCACTCAGTATGCGGTAATTCGGGAAGACGGCTTCGGTCTAGCCGTTCCATAAGGTCGACAAGTGCCGCCTCGGGGATGTTAATCTGGAATGGACGAATCTCCTCCGCTAATCGCTTATGCGAATCGTGAAATGTCATGGTAAGTCTCCTTTCAAAATGGGTTTGGCTCAAGAATAGCATGGTAATTATGACATCTTAGCTGTCATAATTAGAAATTGCTTTCTTCAGTAAACGCGCAAACATTTCTGTAATGGATATCGGGATTGATAGGTTATCCCCCTAGACTCGCCCGGCGCCGCCAACTCATGACTACCAATGACAATGCAACTACCGCGAGAATAATCCCAAGCGATCGAAATCCCCCGAAGCTGAACGAATCTCCCATTACGATGCCTATCAACAATGAAGAGAGAATGGCTCCCAGGTTTCTTGATGTATTAAATAATCCAGATGCTACACCGATTATTTCTTTTGGTGAACTTTTGAACAAGGCAGCTTGCATACCGACACTGTTCAACCCGTTGCTAATACCGAAAGCTGCTAACGCCAAACACACACTGATAACCGGTGAAGTTTGATTCAAAGTCACGATCCACACTGAACCGAATGTCATCAGCATACCGGACACGAGCAATGCTGGTCGAGGTCCTGATTTATCGATCCATCTTCCTGCCATTGGAGAAGCAACGAGCGAGCACAAGCCTAAGGTTAGCATGAGAATCCCTGTATGGAACTCGCTGATATGACGTACCGTTTGCAAGTAGGACGGAAGCCCGAAGAAGAGAGCGTAAAAAAGTACGTTAACGACCATGAATTCAACATTGATCCAAGTTATCGCAGGATATTTGGCAAATGTGCGCAAAGGAATAAAGGGTGCTGTCGATTTTAATTCATGCCGTACGAAAGCCCCCAGTGCAATGAGGCCTAAAAGAACGACAATGATATTAATGAGTGTGATATGCCCAGATGATTTTGCTGACAGTAATGCAACTAGGAGTGCAATCAGACCCACTGAGAAGAGTAGGATCCCTGACGCATCAATCATATCCAACCATTTGCGAAAGGACATGTTGTGTACGACGGATGTTGGCGTTTCGTCCTTAGGAATCGTCCGCCAAGCGAATAGAAAGCTCGCCACCACGAACGGAATATTGACGAAAAAGATAGCGGGCCAATCCCACCAGTGAATCAGAACCCCGCCAATAAAGGGTCCAATGGCTGCCGCTCCGGATTGGAAGATGGACAAAACGGACAGCGCAGTCGCTTGTTTCTCCGTAATATGAATTCGCACAATGGCCATTCCAACAGCCAACATCATGCTTGTTCCGATGGATTGCACAATGCGGAACACGATAAGCCACCCAAAGTTTGGTGATAGTGGAGCTAATAATGATGCGACACAGGCTACAACAAGTCCTGTAAGAAATATCTTCCTGCGACCGAATAAATCGCTTGCCATTCCCATGACAGGTTGAGCAATCGCACTCGCAATGTAAAAGGAAAAAATAATCCAGGAAACAACTGTAAAGTCCAATAGGAACACTTCTTGCAATCTGGGAATTACAACAGCAACCATTGAAGAATTTAATGGGTTCAATAGTATCCCAAGTCCTACGGAAATCATTAACCATTTGCTGCGAGCATCCATTTTTGAGTTCCCTCCAAGTATTTTGATGATATCGTACTTGAAATCTGACATTTACTCTAACGCATCTTATGCTATGATTTCATTGACTCGAGGGAATGGATGGAGGGTGTGAAATGGAACTTCTTCAATTGCAATATTTTCTCGCTGTAGCTCGATTGGAGCATATGACCGAGGCTGCACGAAATCTGCACGTGACGCAATCATCGCTAAGCAAAACGATTCAACGCCTGGAGGAGGATCTAGGGGTCCCTCTATTCGATCGAACAGGGAGGAATCTGCGATTGAATGAGTTCGGGCGCAGATTCCTTCGCCGTGCGGAAAGAGCTTTGTTTGAATTGGATCAAGGGAAGCAGGAGATTAGTGATTTGCTCAGCCCGGAACACGGTACAATCGAATTGGCGGTGACCAACGCAAGTACGTTGCCAAATATCCTTCGAGCATTTCGAAAAAAGCATCCCCATATCCAATTTCATGTGCAAATGCTGACCACGCAGGAAATGGTTACGCTTCTTCATCGAGGAGAGGTCGATTTCTGCTTGTCCTCACCCCCGCTACAAGGGGATGACATTGAATGTCAAATTGTGTTCAACGACCCCATTCTTGTAGCTGTTCCAAACGGGCATCGGCTTGCAGATCGAAGCAGCGTATCTTTGACAGAACTTAAGGATGAATGGTTTGTCGGTGTAAAGAGAGGCTACTATACACGTGATTTAGTAGACTCCGTGTGCAAATCGGCTGGATTTGCACCGAAATATGTGTATGAGGGTAATGAGCCTGCCAGGCTAAGCGCTCTTGTGGAAGCAGGCATTGGCATTGCGTTCATACCAAGCACGGCAATGAATTCACGTGAACATATCCAATATCTTCAAGTAGAGGAACACGAACTGGTGCGAGAAATTGCTTTATTACGGCACAGAAGTCGGTACATTTCGTGGGCTGCTATGGAATTCCGTGAGGTAGTTGTAGAATATTTTGGGTCGCTTTCCAAACAGGCAAAAAACGATTAAAGGAATTCAACAATAAGAAGTGTGAAGAAGGAAGTTCATATAAATGAGAGTTTTTATTATTGATTACGTTTTCTCCACGCCATTGGCCAACTGAACGGCAAATTGCGCAACACCTCCTGGAGCCGCATGAATAACTTCTTTTTGAGACTTTATTCAAATCGCACCGTATAAAATGGGAGTAAATGGGGAGGTGGAAGGCATGAGAGCGATCGTATATGAGCGTTATGGGCCGCCCAATGTGCTGCAAATGCGTGAAGTCGCCAAGCCAGTACCGAAAGACGACGAGATTATGATTAAGGTCTATGCAACAACCGTCGCCGCGGGGGATTATCGCTTACGAAAGGCAGATCCTTTCCTGGCAAGACTATTCAACGGTCTATGGAGACCGAAGCGAATCAAGATTCTCGGATTCGAACTGGCGGGCGTAGTTGAATCTACGGGGAGCGGCGTCACCCGGTTCAAGCCAGGGGATGCCGTCTATGCCGCCTGCGGACTCAGCTTTGGTGCGTATGCTGAATACAAATGCCTTCCTGAGAATGGCGGTGTCGCGCACAAACCAGCGAATATGACCTTCGAAGAGGCGGCCGCGGTTCCGGTCGGCGCCTATACTGCCTTACAGTTTCTCCGCAAGGGCAACATCCAACACGGCAGTCGTGTGCTCGTATACGGAGCCTCCGGAAGCGTGGGGACATATGCGGTGCAGCTTTCCAAGCATTTTGGTGCGGATGTAACGGGAGTGTGCAGCACGTCTAATGTGGAGTTGGTCAGATCGCTGGGAGCCGACCGAGTCATTGATTATACGAAAGAAAAGTTCCCGGATGACGGTCCGGCGTACGATATTATTTTCGATACGGTCGGGAAGAGTCCATTCAAGACTTGTGTCAAGCGGCTGACACCGAACGGTTTCTACCTGCGAGCGGTACATATGGACCCTCTTCCGCTTGTTCAGGGGCTATGGGTCAACTTAACGAGTGGCAAAAAGGTAATCGGTGGAACAGCGAAGGAAAACGCGGAAGATTTGACTTATCTGAAGGAACTGATCGAGGCAGGTAAGCTGCGATCGGTTATCGATCGACGTTATCCGCTGGAGCAAGCGCCGGAGGCACACAGTTATGTGGAGCAAGGCCATAAAAAAGGCAACGTGGTTTTAACTGTTTGGCAAGGTTCTTAAAGAAAAAGCGTTCTTACATCTAGCAGGTTATATTTCTAAACAAGCTGCCATTATTTTGAAATGGCTAGAGAATGTGAAGGCGCCTGTAATAAAGGAATATAACATAAAACATTGATCTTGTTGCAAAAGTGAATAAACTCCACTGTCATGAATAGAGGTATGTACAATAAAAACGTAACGTTACTTATTTAATTGTGGAGATGATGAAGACGTGATTTATGGTGAAAGACAGGTAGACAGACAAGGAACGGTATTCTCCAATCCACTCGCTGACTGCGAAAATGAAAATGTAAGAACATTCGGAAGCGTTTTCATTTTAGGCACAATCTGTGCGTAAAGATAAGGTATGTACAACATCAAACCTGGAAATGGGGAGTATGTTTGAAAAAACTGGTGAATCATCCGGAAGCAGTCGTAAAGGAAATGCTGGAAGGTATGGTGCTGGCGCATCCACACATTGTCAAACAAGTGGAAGGAACTACGGTACTTGTCCGAGCACATGCTCCGAAAGAGGGAAAAGTAGGATTGGTCAGCGGCGGAGGAAGTGGTCACGAACCCTCTCATGCTGGCTTTGTAGGAACGGGGATGCTGGATGGTGCTGTGGCTGGCGAAGTATTTACCTCGCCTACACCCGATCAAGTATTGGAAGCCATCAAAGCGGTCAATGGCGGAAAAGGCGTCCTGTTGATCATCAAAAACTATTCCGGTGATCTGATGAACTTCGAGATGGCGGGAGAGTTGGCGGAAGCGGAAGGAATTCCCGTCCGTAAAGTGATCGTCAACGATGATGTAGCCGTAGAAGACAGCCTCTATACGACAGGACGCCGAGGAATTGCAGGAACGATTTTTGTTCACAAGATCGCTGGTGCGTTGGCCGAAAGAGGAGCTTCCCTCGAAGAAGTCGAGCGGGTAGCAAACAAAGTGATTCAGCGGGTTAGAAGCATGGGGATGGCCCTAACGCCTTGTACCATTCCCGCAGCTGGTACACCTGGATTCTCCATCGGTGAAAACGAAATGGAGATCGGCATGGGCATTCACGGGGAACCAGGAATTGAGCGCATTGCGATAGCACCCGCAGATGACGTTGCAACAACGCTGGTAAACCATGTACTGGAGGATATGAAGATTACATCAGGGGATCGCGTCGCAGTCCTGATTAACGGATTGGGAGGGACTCCACTGATGGAGCTGTATATTGTGAATCGGAAAGTAGCAGCCATCCTTCAGGATAAAGGCATCCAAGTTCATGATACAAATGTAGGCGAGTATATGACATCGCTGGAAATGGCAGGTTGTTCTGTAACTTTGTTAAAACTGGATGAAGAACTGACTGAACTATTGGATGCACCCGCACAAACCATCGTGTGGAAAAAGGAGGGGAGGAATCCGAGTGAGGATACACGTGGATGATGTGAAACAGTGGCTTTTACACGCAAACACACGCATTCAAGAGGAAAAAGCGTACCTGACCGCATTGGATCAGGCAATTGGCGATGGAGATCACGGTATCAACATGGCCCGTGGCTTTCAGGAAGTAGCGATCAAAATGGAGCAAAAAACCTATTCAGATATCGGCTCTCTTCTCCAAGATGTCGGAATGTTGCTTCTATCGAAGGTTGGGGGGGCATCCGGACCTCTTTTGGGTACAGCTTTTATGAAAGCAGCCATGGTATGTAAAGGGAAAACGGAAGCGACCACGACCGATTTAGGTGCGGCTTTGCAAGAGGCGGTCAACGGTCTCAAACTACGAGGAAAAGCGGAAGTCGGAAACAAGACGATGCTCGATGTGTGGGAACCGGTTGCGCGATACGTCCAGGAGCATGCAGAGCAACTTTCCTGGATTGCACTGAATGACTTCGCCAGACTTAGTATGGAAAAGACGAAAGAGATGGAAGCAAAAAAAGGCAGAGCTGCATATCTGGGACCACGATCGGTTGGACATTTGGATCCGGGATCGGTTTCCACCTACTATTTGATGGATGCCCTCTGCACAACTATGAATAAAAGCGAGGAACAACAATGAGCTATGTCGGAATCGTCTTGGTCTCTCATAGTAAAGAGCTGGTTAACGGCTTGCATGCTTTACTCAAGCAGGTGCAGCCCCATGTTCCCATTGCCGTAGCCGGAGGAACGGATGATGATGAGATCGGTACCAGCGCACAAAAAATTCGGGAAGCGATCGAATCGGTGTATTCCGATGCTGGTGTTGTCGTCTTCTTTGATCTTGGTAGCGCACTAATGAATACAGAGCTCGCGATTGAATGGATGGAAGGCATGAACAAGATCAGAATTGCAGACTCCCCATTGGTGGAAGGCTCTTATGCAGCTATCGTAGAATCCGGCTGCGGAAGTACACTCGATGAAGTGGTAAAAACAGCGGAGGATGCCAAGAAGATTGAAAAACGGTAATGGGAGCGCCTACTTATGCGTATCGAAAAGGAAATAATCATACATCGTGCAGATGGCTTGCATGCAAGGCCAGCTGGCGAAATAGCTAAAGCGATGAGGGCATTTCAGAGCAGTGTAGAGATAGAATATGGTGAAAAAACGATTAATGCAAAAAGTATCGTCAGTCTGATGACACTGGTCGCCAAGCAAGGAGCACTGTTGCGGGTGATCATTGATGGGAGGGACGCACAAGAAGCTTTGGAATCACTCGAGCTCATGTTGAGGGACTCCGATCTATAATCCGACTCTGTCATTCGGCTTCAGACAAAAAAACAGTACCGATCGTAATGGAACGTATCGTGTACTGTTTTTTGTCTGTTTACGTTGATAAGCATATGAGGTTATGGAGCAAAACCGTAAAAAAGCAGAATGAATATCAATTTAAGAACGATTGCTACCGCAGATGCAAGCAAAATATATATGATGTACAGAAGAATTTTCAGCCACAACGTAAGATGACTTAGTCTGGTGAAACGGATCAATATGTATACACCAGCTACAAGCGCCGGTAAGAGATAAAAATAGGAGAATAAGTTTACCCATGAAATTAACTTCTCAAATGCTTCGGGCGGTACAGGCCCCTGCATCATATTGTAGGTTTCAATAATGCAATATCTGCCTCCCAAAAAGACTATTGAAAGAATCACATAGTATATGATAAATGCTTTAGCTTTTTTCATATTCATTCACTCTCCAAGATTCGTAACAATTTATCTAAATGGAAGCCAAACATAAAGAGAAGAAAAAGTACCAATCTAATTTGGTGATTGTATGTAGAGCATGTAAATGATTACAATACCAAGATCCGCTAGCATATGGCTCAAAATGGGAGCAAGCAGCGAATGTGAACGATCGCGAATCCATCCCCACAGTAAGCCAGCAGCGTAAATAGAAAGCGCAGCAAGAACGTTGAACGGCCAATTGAAGATCGGAATAATGACTACAAGATGATAGGCGGTGAACCACAGAGAAGCAAGCAACAAGTTTCGAAAAGAGCCCGGAGTCTGTCCGGTTCTGCTAGGCAGGTATGCCCGCCAGTAGATCTCTTCCAGAATTGGATTGAGCAACACTAGTACGACAAACAGCAGCACAGATTGGTTGCCTGTAAAATGCCACTGCTCAAGCCAGCTTCTAAGGTGCTCGATATCGAACAGCATGTCGTGCATATAATAAGCACCGATCAAGATCGCCAGCGTAAAAAAAATGCCCAATCCGAGTCCAATTAACGCTTGTTGGATAGTTCCTGTCAGCCCCCAAACGCCGACTACTCGGCTCAAGCTTTGTTTTTGGATCACAAGATGATCAATTAAAGGTACTATCGCCAACCAGATGAAAAATAGAGTAAATGTAAGCGTTACCCTATGCGCAACATGAAGGCCGATAGCAACTAATACAGTTGGGGCCAGCCCAATCACATAACGGTTCAAGATGATTCACCTCAGTTGTTTATTTTCTAAGATGCAGACATCATACTCAAGGATTGCCTTGTTAGAATAGTACTAATATAAAGTAGTACCCTCTAATTGACCGGCGGCTTTGCAAAAATAACGGGCTGGATAGATTATTTGACACTTGTTAGGAAATATCGAGAGGAGTTATAAAACTTAAAAAAGAAGTAAAATGTTACCTTATTGAATTTATCTGGGGAAGGATCTGAATGGACAATGATGCGAGGGAGTTTAACGGAAGCTATTCAACTCCGTGAAGAGGGACGTGCCAAACAAGACAAAGTCATTCTGGGAAAAGCCCTAACGCTCCTTTTAGATTTAGGTGTTGTTTACCCAGGTGACGCAGAGATCATTTTTCAGACAGGAGTAGCTTATGATAACTTGGGAATGGGAAGAGAAGCTATCCCTTATTACGAACGGGCACTAGATTTAGGCTTGTCGGGATCTAATCTGGAACGATGCTTACTCGGCCTAGGAAGCACGTATCGTGCATTGGGATATTATCAGGAATCGGAGAAAACATTGCGTCGAGGTATGAGTGAGTTTCCAGAAAACAGGGCCATTCAAGTCCTTCTCTCGTTAGCACTTTACAATATGCAGAAGCATAAAGAAGCGATGGAACTTGTTTTGGTCAACTTGATGGAGACAACCTCTGACGAGAAGCTTCAATATTTCAAAAGAGGTATATTGTACTATTCGCAACACCTTGATGAAACGTGGTGATCTATAACAGGATCTTGTATCTTTTACGAAGCAGAGTGTGAGGGAGTGCACCGAATGTTTCAGTATGGTTGCTTGTGTACAAACAGATATTTATTTAATAATTCTTGCCATTGATCAGAATGGTGTGTGAATGCGTTGAAGTTCAACACTGCGTGATCTTGGAAAAGCGCGAGGTGTAAAGGTCTGAAGGCGTTTTTTGTGAAGAGGGAGGAAAGTATAGGTTGAAAAAAGCCGTTGACTGCTAGGTCAGCGGCTTGATTTTTAAAACAGCCTTATCACTCGGAGTTGTCCCGGTTCACTCGTCTGCCGCGGGCGAATTCTATTGTTTCGACAAAAAAACTTCTCGCGTAATTTCAATGAATGCTCGCAGGTGAGGAGTGATCCATTTGTCTTTATGCCATGCGATTTGGGTGTAGATATGTTCAATGGGCCAGTTCCAAGCCAAATCTTTCATTTGCCCGGCAGCTATTTCTCTTTCTACGGCCATGGTGGGCAAGAAGGCGATTCCAATACCAGAAATGACACACTGCTTGATGGGCTCGATGCTGACAAATTCAAATTTATTGGATGGGAATACGCCTGCCAAACGAAAGGTATTTTCCAGTATCGTACGATAAGAACATCCGATTTCGGTAAGGAGCAGCGTTTCATTCAGTAGATCGCTTGGTTTTACGTCAGGGTTAGCCAGTAATGGATGGTCGTTTGATGCCACCAATCTCATCCGCTCTTTGATCAGGGGCTCTATGGTGATCGCGTTGCTCGGCTTGGGAACGTCCATAATAAACGCAACGTCCAGTTTTCCATTTAGCAACTTTTCCCTCGTTTCTTCATCAGAATGCGCGGGCTGAAAAATCAGTTTCACATTCGGAAATTGAGATTTGAATGCGGCTAGGATCGGAGGTAGGCGGTAGGTGCACTGACTCTCCTGGGCCCCGATCATAATCGTTCCCTTCGGTTCTTCGCGGCCGGCTATCCCCAGTACCGCCTCTTGTGACAATGCAACCATCTTTTCGGAATACTCCTTGAATCTCCTCCCTTCCTCTGTCAGTACCAGACGTTTTCCCAAGCGCTCAAAGAGCCTTGTTCCCAGCTCTTCTTCAAGTGCCTTGATCTGAGCAGTTACGCTAGATTGGGCAAAATTCAGTGTTTTGGCGGTCAGTGTAAAATTCAGATTTTCTGCTGCCGTATTAAACGTGATTAGTTGCTTAATCTCCATGTCTTTCTCCCTATCTAAATCGTCATTTTCGATTGATATCATTCAAATAAACGGCTGTATGAATACATGGGAGAATTATATACTAGGCATTATCGAGTGGCAATCAGTTTAAACTCCCAAACACGATGAAATGCAGTCAAGTGATGACAGACAATGACGATGAAGGAGAGATACACGTGGATCTTGGATTACAAGGGAAGACGGCCATCATAACGGGAGGAAGTAAAGGCATAGGACTTGCTGCCGCGATTGCTTTGGCAGCCGAAGGGGCTCAAGTGTCCATTGTGGCTCGGGAATTGGATTCGTTACAGAAGGCTGCCCAATTGATCTTGGAGAAGACAGGAGTGGAAGCACATACAATAGCGGCCGACGTTTCGGAAGAGAAGACGGCTCAATACGTGGTGGAGCGGGTGAACGAACGTTTTGGCGGCGTCGATATTCTGATTAACAATGCGGGAACCTCGGCTGCCCATCTTTTCGAAGATGTATCCACCGATATGTGGGAGGCCGATCTGGATTTGAAGCTGTTTGGCGCCATTCATTTTTCCAGGGCGGTGGTTCCTTACATGCGCAAGAAAGGAGGCGGAGCGATTCTCAATGTTACGGCTATCGGGGGAAAAACACCGTCCGCTTCATCAATGCCGACATCGGTCAGCCGAGCTGCTGGTTTGGCGCTGACGAAGGCGTTGAGTAAGGACTTGGCAAGCCACAACATACGGGTAAACGCGGTCTGTATTGGGTTAATCCGAAGTGATCAGATTGAACGGGCTTGGCGTTCAACTTCACCTGAGCTTACTTGGGATCAGTTTTCCGCCGATCCACGCCATTCCATCCCGCTCGGTCGTATCGGCCAGGCAGAAGAAGCCGCCAAGATGATCACTTTCCTCGTATCCGAAGCGAGCTCTTATGTGACAGGAACTTCTGTGAATATAGATGGAGGAAAATCAGCGGTGCTATAAAGGTACGATATTTGAAATCGTGTAGAAATCAAGAGAACCCCCATTTCGAGAGGATGGAAAATGACGATGAAACCATTATCTGCGATTCGTGTTGGTGTTATTGGGCTAGGTGCCATAGGCGAATATATGCTGGAAAATTTTCTTAAGCACCCAGATACAGAAGTAGTAGCCGTTTGTGACGTAGTAAAGGAAAAAGCTCAGTTGATTTCACAACAGGTAGGAGATGTCGCTTGGTATACGGACTACAAAGAGCTTTTGCAATCTTCTGAAGTCGACTTGGTTTATGTGGCTGTACCACCAAAATATCATCATGCCGTAGCGCTTGATGTTCTTGCTTACGGCAAGCATATTCTGTGTGAAAAGCCGTTGGCAAATTCATTGGAAGAAGCTCGAGAAATGATTGAACAAGCCAATCAGGCTGGTGTTGTTCATGCCATGAATTTTCCTGTATATTATCGAAATGCTGTGAAAGAGATCAAACATTTCGTTTCATCCGGATCTATAGGGGACATCAGAAGAATCGAAATTATTACCCAATTTCATAAGTGGCCGCGCGAATGGCAGCAAATCGAATGGATAGGTGGACGTGAGCAAGGTGGATTTGTGCGGGAGGTACTTCCTCATTACATACAATTGATTCAAGCACTGTATGGCAGATTGGAGCATATCCAATCCCAACTCGAATACCCGCAAGATCCAAACAAATCTGAAACGGGGATCGTAGCAACTATGAAATTAGCGGATGGGACACCTGTGTTGGTCAACGGTTTAAGCCAGATCGCGCAACAGGAACGGATTTCGTTTACCATTTACGGGACGAACGGAACGATTTCCCTCGTTAACTGGAGTCGGCTGGAATACGGCAGATATGGCGAGCCACTTGCGGAAATTCCGGTACCACCAAACGATAACTATCAAGAGGTGATTACGCAAACGGCTAGGGCCATCAAAGGACAACCTGCCAATCTGATTGGGTTCCAAGAGGGGTATGAAATCCAAAAGGTGCTTGAGGCTCTATTGCAAAAAATGTAAAAAGAAGCAAATATGTCATCACTACTACCATTCTGATGATCATGCGTTGCCTATCGTGAAATCATTGGCACGAGGAAGATGAAAGGTGGGATTAATTGTGGAAATGAAAAAGAAAGCAGATTTACTGTTGGAAAATTTCAAGGAATGGTCCGAACGACAATCCCATATTAAAGGTGTAGCAGTTGTGGGCTCTATTGCAAGAGGTGATTTCCATTCAAAATCAGATGTGGATTTAACCATTATTTCTACAAATAAAGACTTTACTTTAGAGAGCATTAAACATGATTTTAATTTTGGTAATAGTAAGAGTAATGCCCATGAAGATTGGGGGATTTTAACTTCTCTAAGAATCTTCTATGACAATGGCTTAGAGGTAGAATACGGGGTTACAACAGACCAGTGGGTTAAGGAGCCACTTGATGAAGGAACGAAGAATGTGGTTAAAAATGGCTTTAAAGTCATAACCGAAAAAGAAGATATATTTTACAGTGTAAGAATGTTTATAAATGGTTTATAACCAATTCTTAAACTTAGGGACACGATAGCTCAAACAGTAAAAAGGCAGTCCAAATCATTTACCGCCGTTTCGTTAGATAACATTCAGTTAAAGGAATTACCAGGGAGCAGAATGCTACGGCAACTGTTCCTTTTTTTTATTGTAGTAACGGGCAGATTAATGCAAGAAAAACATAAAAAAATCCTCTTTGAACGTTTTCAAAGAGGACGGCTACCGAAAAATACTTTATTTTACTTCAGCTATTTCTTTTCTATTTGGTGCAATGGGGGGTTGTTCTAGCCATTTATTCTTTATCATGAGATCAAACCAATTTTTTGTTACGGTTAGATCTTTGATAATTATTCTCTCATAATCAAGAACTAGATCAGACCTCATGGAACCTGCCAGTCCTAACCCGTGATATGTTTGTGAAGTTAGATACAAAAAACCAGTGTGTTGCATGATAAGTTTATCTGAAAACGGTGAATCTGTAGACTCCGTTATTTCAGTTTCCCATGACATTGGTACTGGTAAATTATCATCTTTTAGTTTTTTACTTAATATTTGAATGTGTTCATCTGCCGTTTGAGCTGCATCAGTTAGAAACTTTCTTATATCTGCTGAACCAGCAATTTGACTAAATGCAATTCCAAGTGATTTTGCCATAATACTTTTCTTCAGGTTAAGGGAAATATTTGCGATTTCCAAGGCTGAAAGAGGACGCTTATTTCCCCAATAACCATCAAGATATTCTTTACTATCAATAAATTCAGGGGTTGAACGGGGGAAAAAATATGGGTCTCTTTGAAAATGCCCCTTTTCAAGTAATAAATCAACGGTACGTTTGTAAATATTTTTTCCATCCGTCAAGCAGGAATCAAAAAATTCCCTAAGATCTTTTCTGACTGAAGTGGTAAACGAAAATAAGTGACCGTTTAACCCATGTATTGTCATCAGATACAAATAATCCAAACAAAAAAGATCCGAAAATAACCTTTTTGTATTGGGATTGATATCTGCATCTGTAAATCCGATGGGTTGTGGAAATCCATCATTAAGAATAAATGTAGAAACCTGCTTCATTTGATTCTCAGTTAGTTTTATTGCATCTTCAAAAACCGCTCTGATGGAAGCATCCTCTATAATTGATAGCATATATTTATTCACACAATTTGCCATAGTACCATTTACGAATTGCCCCCACAACGCTCCGATTTCCGACGATGTTAGTTTTACTTGAGTATTGTTCATTTCTCCGTCACCTCTAAAAAATATACTTTCCATTTGGAAATGATTTATCCCTTTAGTTTTTGTCAAAATGCTTAAACAGGGGTGTGAAAGTTGCAACAAACAGGCTACTGATATCGATAGGTAAACCAACATTCAAACGTTCAATCAAAGGCAGAGAATATTACAGGTGATGGTAAGTGGAGTCGCGCATATATTGAGGCAACTTTCGGTGATGTAAAAGGTGAACATGGAAATGAAATAAATGCAGCAATTATGGCTTCGCTATTTACTAACCCAGATGTGCTTACAAAGCTAAAACTCGAATATTCGAGACTGCAAAAGAATATTGAAAACGATGGAATTGATCCGGTACTCGCTACAATTGTTCGTCTGGCAGTAGATGGATTATGGTTTTCTGAAATAGTTGGGGTCGGAGAAATAGATAACCAGTTAAGGGACAGGGTAATTGAATGCTTAATGAAGATGACCAAAGGATATGGAACTGAATTTAATCAGATTGATGCCTAACTCAACTGACATCAGGAGGCTAAATGCAATGACAATTTTCGTTACAGGAGCAACAGGAACAGTAGGTGGACACATTGTTAAACAACTTCTTTCAAAAAATGTAGAGGTAAAGGCCATGTCTCGCAACCCTGAAAACACAAGTCTTCCACCAGAAGTTCACATTGCAGTAGGCGACCTTAATCATCCTGACACCCTACAATTACATCTTCAAAATGTTGACAGTTTATTTTTAATTACACAGAGCGAACAAACAGACGCCAGATTTTTGGCAAACCAAAGAATCATTCAAATGGCAAAAGAGGCCAAAGTTAGGAAGATTGTTGCGTTGATGGATTATGAAGGAAACCCTATCGAGAGCATCATCTGGAGAAGATTTGAAGGGTTAAATAAAGGGGAATGGATCATGGGGTATCTTTTCTTAGTAATCTCTAATATTGGCGAACTCATTGGAACTTCAATGCTAAAGGCTTCGCAAGGATTTACGAAATTATATCCAAGCTTATTTACTATCGCTGCGTTTATTGTCTCTTTCTTTTTTATCTCATTCGCTCTTAAAATACTTCCCTTAAACATGACTTATGCCATCTGGTCAGGTGTAGGAGCAGTAGCCACAGCAATTATTTCAGTGCTGATCTGGAAAGAAATAAATAACAAATAAAGCAAAGGTCCTGACCGTTCGGTTGGGACCTTTTTGGCATTTAGTATTTGATTTTAAGGCTCTCTCCGTCGACATAAACGCCTTGGGAACGAGTAATCGGCAATTTCTGTTCAGCCGTAAATCCAATCGTTTCTCCATCCATCAACGTAACGTTATGCTCGACAACATAACCGGCTATATCGATGAGGAATTCGCGTAGCTCTATAGGAGTCAACCGACTGTCCAAGATTTCGATTTCATCCTTGCCAAATGATTTCAGCCCGTAGGTATAAGCATTCATCCCGGTTTCGCTCCGAACTAGACCGAAGTAGACCAGATTCAATAAGGGAAAAGCGTCATTTGCTTTCATTAAGTCCGCCATGTCGAGAAATAGCTCAGGCTGGAATACGGTGCCGGAGGTATAAATTCCTATCGCGTTCGGCAGCTTCAAGCAGCTGGAGGCCAGCTTGGTGTACATTCTGCCGCTGTCCAGCGGAGAGCCGGAGCGGTTAAATACAGCCACGATGATATGGGCTATGTGTGTTTTGGTAACGTCCGCGGCTTCCGGCCAAAGGTAATTGCCCTGAGCGTAATACTCGGCCTCACCGTTCGGCACGGGGGCGTCGACAAAGGTTAGCGCCAAGGTGAAATTGTCTACATTACAGACAAGTACCCCTTCCTTTTCTTCCTCGGGGTCCCGCTCTTCTTCCGTTTCCGGTGAGCAGGGGATATTCCAATCCTGGAGAAGGTTTGCCTTCACTTGTTCAAGATCACACTCGGTAGTATTCAGCAGAACAAACCCATGAAAAATGCCGGAAGACTCGTTCTGAGGCTCATGATGGTTATCTTGGGATTGTGCGGCTTCCTGAGCTGCAGCCTCCCTCATCCAATACTGGCGGATCATTTCTACCATAGCTGTTGCGTCCTGTTCCGCAGTAATAGGATTATAGGGAGTCATCTCGCTGAAAACATGGCCACAGTGTTCCGTATCCGATGGTTGCTCATAGCCGCCACAGACGCCGAGGAGCCATTTCCCGAGGATTGTTTTTTTATATTTGATTATGTAGTAGTACATGCCGTGCAGATCAAATTCTCCGGCAATTTCAATTTTGCTGGGCTTACGGCCGAGTTCGTGTCCGTCCTCCAGCCAGTTTATCATTGATTGTATAGCCGCTTGTTGTTGGGGTGTCATTGATTCAGCTCCTTAATGGAGGAATAGTCTTACAAATGCATATTTTACCATAAATAGGATGTGTTTGAAACAAGTAGCGAACAGCTGTCGGGAAAAAAGAATATGATCTCCATATTAATCACATACATCGCGTTTTTTGGTTTTGAGGGATAAATTGGGACTCGCGCCTAATTGTTCCTCCTTCAAAGACAAGTTATGATAGAACGAAACTCACAACTAGCCGTATCTCAGGAGCAAAAGTGCATTACAGCGTCTGATGCATGAACTCCTTCATTATCGATAAAGGGTTTTGCGGTTATTGCAGGCTCAAACCGGCAAAGGCGCTGTCGTCAGAATCTTTGAAGGAGAGCGCAAAAATAATCTATGTCACTGCATAAAGGAGTATTGGATAGATATGGATCACTCTCTGGAAAGAATTCTGGACGATATGAAACACGAGATCGACAAATGGATGGCCTATATTAGTGATAAGAACGCGGAAAAAATCGTGAAGCGTACCTCGCTGCAAGTGGGTATTCATGGTAACGCTCTACTCGAATATGCCGAGGGCAGGGTGGACGTCACAGATGAGGAGTTCGATTTTACGATGCCGGGAGATGAGGTCAGCCCCGGCGAGTCGCTGACCGAGGAACAAGTACGAGAGCGGGTCGTCCCTGAGCTTGCTTCTTATATGCGGCATAAATTGAACGAGTTGCCGTCGGCATTAATCGATTATCAATTTACTTTTAACGGCAAGTTTCAGGCGCTGGAAGGCGGAGTCAACGTTCGCATTCTCGAATACGTCGACGAGACGAAGAAAAAACAGTTGCTGGAACGAATCTCCATCTATGTCGCTGATAAGCTCGAAGCGGGAAAATATCCGACCAAACCCTTGGAGACGTTTTTCCTCTCCAGGCACCTGTTGGACGAAGGACTGTTTCCAGATATGGATCCCGATCGGATCATTTCTGTTTTCGAGAACATTCAACAAGTGAATAAAGGGAACAGACATCTTGCCGAGCATCGGAGTTATCTGATTAGCGCTTTGCGGGATTGGGTAGAGAATCATTGGCTGCCCCGTTATTTCGATAATATAGGGACACAGTGGAAGAAAGAATATAAGAAAAAAAGCGATGCCCGGCTGGAAAATACCGAGCAAGGTCCGATCGACCTGGTCATCTATGCCGCAAAGTTGATTCTGAAATACGAGCCTTCCTACAGTAGAAGTGTGGGACTGGCTATTTTGAATTGCGCGATCGAGTTGGGAAGTGCCCAAGCAAAACGTCTGACGCAGGAAGGCAGCGGAACCTTCGCCAAGGAAGACGTCAACGTTCGCGACGAACTGGTGGAATGCATAGCAAACGATGTGTTTGCCGAGGCGACCATAGCCATTAAGCAGGAAACGGAAGAGAGCTACGCTCGTGCGCTCAGGTTTCTGACTCGCTTGTTAAGCTTGGGCTTCCCGAAAAGCTATCAAATCAAGCTGAAATCCGGCGTCAAGCAATGGCTGCCGATCAAAGGGTTGGCCAAGTCGAGCACGCACCGCTTCTTTGCCAACGCCCAGGAATATCCGAATTTGCATCCCTTGTTGGAGGAGTACGCCCGGGTGGCGATGGAAACATTCGAATGGTATGCGGATACGGAAGGGGAAAAAAGCTGCATGCCGGGCAGTTATGCGGTCTTCGGCCTTGGATTGGCGGATCGGGCTTATTTCCCGTTAGTAGAACAATATATGGGGAAGGTTGACCAAGAACACCAATCCGTTCAGAATGACTTTACGGTTGCATTGGCCGAGCAGCATGGAGTTAACGCGGAGACGATTCCTACACTGGTGAAGTGCATGCTGTATTGCACGGATTCGATGAAGGTGAAGATCAAAGCCGATATGGAAGATGAGATGCATCTCAAGCTGCTGTTCGATCAAGTTCGCGGCCTTCAGTACTATAAGGTGGAGCATATCGTTTATTTGATCTGGGGCGGAACGGACAAGTTGAAAAAGATAGCCGCCAAAGCCAAAGGGGATCGGGGCAAATGGCTCTCTGAACTGGCACAGGCCGCCAGCCGCGGTTAACTTTTCGTGATCATCGTACGAAGATCAGACGGAGACAATGGGTCCTTATTTTCAAGTAGTGGACTCCCGGCAGATTACTTGCAATATTTAGTGGAATTATCAACGTATTAACTCCAATGAGGTGGCTTATGTACGAACAAGTATTCAAGGGTAGGGTTGAAATCAAAGACAGACTATCAGAGGAAGAAGTAAAAGAACTACTTGCCAATAAAGACCTCGAAGTGATTCAGTTCTCGAAACCAGTAGAGCCATATACGTTTGAACTTCTAAATAATCTTTTGTTTGTCATGCGTGATGACATTGAGCTGCGTGTTTATGGAGCCTATGGTTGGAAATGTGACCTGAGCTTTCTTTCCGCACTACCGAATGTGACTTGCTTTACGGTTGATTGTATTAGTGATGAAGTTGACCATCTGGATGCCATTATTCAACTTAACAAATTGAAATCCCTGCATATCGGTATTTCTAATTTGGATAGCTTTGATATACTAAGCCATCTTCCTGATACGCTAGAGTCTATCATGTTAGAGCGCACTCAATCCCAAAAAGCCGATCTAGCTGTTCTGGAAAGGTTCACTCGATTGAAAAAAATCTATATTGAAGGTCATACCAAAAATATTGATGTCATTGGTAGGCTGCAACAGTTGGAGGATGTCACCTTAAGGTCGGTAACCACGAAACACGTAGAATTTCTTACCCCACTAAAAAAAATGTGGTCTCTCGATATAAAGTTGGGTGGAATTAATAACTTTGAAGCAATTGAAGGAATGGAAAACATCAAGTATTTAGAACTATGGCAAGTTCGTGGACTAAAGGATCTGACATACATCTCCACTTTGACTGGACTTCAATATCTTTTTCTTCAGTCCCTAAAAAATGTGGAAACACTACCGGCTTTGAATGGCTTATCAAGGCTGAGAAAAATACATCTAGAAACCATGAATGGACTCAAAGATATAAGCAGTTTGGGACAGGCACCCTCATTAGTGGAATTCACGCATTGGTCGGCGAAGAATATGCGAATCGAGGATTACATTCCATTGTTGACCAACCATTCTGTACAAAGAGTCCGCGCTAGCTTTGGCAGCGATAAACGGAATAAAGAATTTGACAGGATGGTTGAACATTATGGGAAAGATTGCAATTTGTTGTGGGGGGAGTTCCCATTTGAGTAACAAGGCCAGTTGAGCCAACGGGACAGGATCTTGCAAATACGCGAAGCAACGGCGGCCGTGGGCCATAACACATAGAAAGTCGAAACTTTTTATTCTCAATCAAAGTGGTGATCCTATTGGAGGATGTTTTTAAAACAATTGATGCTGTTTTAGAAAAGATGAAAGCGGCTATCGGGGATAGGCGGGAACAAGATCCCGAATTTTACGCCAAGTATCTTCCCATGCACCTGAAAACAGAAGCTGAGGAGCAGGAGATACGAAACGTAACCGACCTTTGGAGTCTGCCTGAGGAATACTTGTACTTTTTGAAGCATTATGTCCCCAAATTGGTTTCTTGGAGTACTGACGAATATATCAATCTTACCATTTATGGCGCCAAGGATATCCTGCCAGGTCAATCGGGATACAATTATAATCCTGTTACGGAGGAGGTCATTGCGAATTGGCCGAGTAACTATCTGGTTATTGCTTCAGATGAGGGTGATCCTTATTGTATCGATCTTTCCAGAGGGGATACCGTTATTTATACCGCGAAACATGGAACGGGATCTTGGGATTTTTCCATTGCTTACGACAATCTTGTAGAGTTTCTTCATAGTGTCTTACGGCCACGGAGTTTCGAGGAGTGGGAGACCGGTGAGAATGAACAATATGATTACTACAAAGTTTTTATTACAGGTATAGGTACCGACAAGATAAAGACATTGGTGTTCATCAAAAAAATGTTCGCCTGCGATTATGGGCAAGCGAAAGCATATTTAGAGGCGAGGCCTCTGCTCGTGTATAAGGGCATTGAATTAGGCGTTGCTAAAATAGAGGACCAATTAAAGAGCATAGGTGCGGACTATGAATTACACAAAATTAGTCTGGACGAATTTTTGAGCAAGGACTGAGGTCGATGAATCACGAGGAATCGATTAAATACCTAACAACTGCACCTTTTTCCGAAAGAGATCTTACATTCATTGAAGCGATAAATAATTTAGACTATAACCTATTAACGGAAGCTGAAGTAGATTTATTAGAGTCTCTCTATTTTAAATTGAAAGATATAGCATTACGAAACAAAATCCTTCAAAGTTTGATGCGAAGCGAACAAGTAGAACTGAAAGATTTCTTTCAGAAAGCCTATAAAAAAGAACGATACTTAGACATGAGACTTATGGCGATTCGAGGGTTAGCTCATTATGCATCTGAAGAAGAGATCGACAAGATAATGGAACATTTCTTACAGATCTTGAAGAAGAGACCTGAAACTACCCCTTATAACTACCAAGAATATGAATTTTTACGATCAGCCTTCGGTTTGCCCTATCTCATAAAAACATACGGTTATCCTTGTTTTGAAAAAATATTTCAACAAGTCGAGAAACAGTATCACGATATGCCAGACGCATTTAAAGGGCATTATACATTTGATGAGGATGGGAACTTTATTGAACTGAGGAGTCCAAAAGAATCGAAACAACTGATGGATAATTTTTTTGCAACGCGGTAAAGTTATTCAACT
Source organism: Bathyarchaeia archaeon (assembly GCA_035644815.1). GTDB lineage: Bacteria > Bacillota > Bacilli > Brevibacillales > Brevibacillaceae > Brevibacillus_F. The sequence continues at coordinate 52,414 of DASQNU010000229.1, forward strand.
ATTGGGATCTTTAGTGGAATAATCAGGGAGCAGAATGCTTGCGCAGCTGCTCCTATTTTTAAGGAAATCGGGCGTTTTCGATGTAATGATTGGGTTATTCAAGAGAGCAATTTGAAAGATATCAATGCATTATTTATTAGCAGCATTGAAAAAAGTAATTGATCAATGATGACTGTAAAACTTATCCCTTATTTAAATATGGATAGGAACGCAAGGGAAGCTACTTAGTGATATAGGTTTCAACAAGTCAAAGTCAAATTCATTTTGGAGGGATGGACATGACCGAAACAACGCAACAAACAATATCACAACGCAAGTAGGTGAACGCGAGATTTTGCTTACCCGCGTATTTGATGCACCGCGCGATCTTGTGTTCGATGCTTGGACGAAAGAGTAGCATCTGTCGAAGTGGTGGGGACTTCGAGGTTTTACGACAACCGCCAAACCAATACCCAAACAGGGGCGGACTGATACTTAGTTGAACAGTGTCTTAGAATTAATGAAAATAAAATAATTGACGAAAAACATCATCGTATTCCGTTATATATCCATGCTCAACAATACTCAACTTTGTTCAGAGCCGGACCACTTATTTGATGACTTGTATCTTTCATAGCAACGATTAAGCCAATGATAGAAGCCAATCGTTATTGGTTGCACCGTAATGAAAAACAAAAAAGATAAAAATAACGTCCAGCCCTTATAGGTAAACATGCCACACACTTCCGCAACCCACTCAAGTCCGAGACCGAAAAACGAGAAGATCAGGATATAGGTAAGGTGCTTCCACAATCCCCGGATTCTAAGCTTGTCATAAAAGTAAATAAAAATATAGCACCACCCCCCAAAAAGGGGATAAGTAAACATATCGGCTAGTTCCAGCTTCGGCGAATCATTAATGTCGTACAAGTCCAAAGCGCCGGGCGAACTGATCACAAAATCGGCCCACCGGGAGAAAGACAAGCCGAACATGAACAAGGTAACGCTGATCATGATCGGAAATCGCTTGGGAAGGAGTAGCAACGAGTACGTGGCGACCGATATTACGAGAAGAAACCACTCATTAACATCGAATTTCTCGGGAAGCGGAAACAGTGTCAACTACATCACTCCTTTGATAAAGCGTCGGAATAGCCGCTGGGATACAAAAACGATCAGGATTGAGAAAAGCCACCAGAGTGTGGACTTCCACCACGTCCAGTTTACGATGATTACGTAATTTGCGTATGCCGCCAACGCCTCGAATCCAAATAGAATACCCAGACAAAGCAATCCTGCCAGCACTCTACCGATCCAGGAGCTGAGTGCGTGCCACCGGTCCACGAACAGCAAGATCGTCATCGGAATGATTAGTTCCACGATCCGCAGTGTAAGATAGGGCATCATCTGCTTCGTAACCTCTACAGCTTTATTGTGCCCGATGACAGAGAAGGCCGTCGTGTAAACAAACATGTAAAATTGAAAAAGCCAAATGTGCTCGATTGCAAAGAGGTACTTTTTTGAAAAGAAATAGATGCATGCGATGATGACCGCAGCTGTGATAATCAGGGCATTTACCACATGGATCCTCCGCGATTGAATTTAATCCATAGTATGTAAATAAAACAAAGGTCTATACATGAAACATGCTAGCTATAATCCCTTTACTGCTGGTCATTTCTTGTGATAAAAGACCGAACATCAAAGTTAGGCTGAATTTGTTCTTCCATTTACCTCCTGTTTACCTACATTTCATAAAATAAGAAAAACGTTGAACTGGAGGTAATTGGCCATGACAAAGAAGAGAACGTGGTGGTCGTCAAAGAAGTGGGGGTATGTAGCATCCGTTGCCCTAATTCCATATACGGTCATCAAGACGCTTTGGGCGAATGGAGTGGTCATTCTCGCTTCCGAGAAAGGAATCGAGGGGCTTCATGCCTCCATGAAAACCAGCGCAGATCCGGTCAGTTCATTTTTATACGCTATGGGCATCGACATAACCGCCGTATTCGCGCTCATCGCTACCATGCTAGCTGTTGCTTTGGTCAAAGATTCGTGGCGGATGATCCCATGCTGGATGCTGCTCGTACCGGCGTACTTGGGCGGAACGTTCTTCATCTATATGTGCTTTTCAACCTTTTACAAACTAGTATCGGGCTCTATTCGGATATCCGATACACGGGAGTTTAACCCATGGGTACTGCTCCCTGTATACGGAGGATTTTTCATCTGGGGAGTCGCGATCATCTTGGCAGCCATTTCTTACGGGATTAGAAAAGGCCGTTCAGCTCGTTTGAACGTGCGGGCGGATCGGTCGGACTGACGGGCAGACTTGTAACCCCGAATGGTTTCAAATGGCAGTTATTCGCCGGTGTAGTAAATTTGGCGTGCATTGCGGCGTGGAATTGTGCGGGGCATTCCAAAGTTTTACTCCCCTTTCTGCGGCGATCTGCTATCCTTTATCTATGCATGGTTATACTTATCACGACGTTCATTGTTAGTGCGATAATGTTTGATTTCCTCAGGTTATGAGCAGAGATAAGGGGGGAGTAGGAGTGCGGAATGAATCGATATTAGTGGTCGACGACGAGGAAGGCATTCTAATTATGCTTGAAAATCTTTTTCGCAAAGAAGGATACACCAGAATTACAAAAGCTGGCTCTGCCGCCGAGGCGCTTATGGCCGTGAGAACGACTCGGTTTGACATAATCGTTTTGGATGTCATGCTTCCGGACATGGACGGATTTACCCTGTGCACAGAGTTACGAAAAACCATTACAACCCCTATTCTGTTTCTTACCGCCCGATCCAGCGACATGGATAAGCTGCAGGGGCTGTTCTTGGGCGGAGACGATTATGTAACCAAGCCGTTCAACCCGATGGAAGTAGTTGCACGGATACAGGCTCAATTGAGACGGAGCGCTTTGTATTCATCCGATGTCGTAAAAGTGGAGAATTTGTATCGGTACGATACGTTTACCGTTAACCGGACGACCGGGCAGCTTATCATCAATAATGTGGATACACCTTGTCCGGCCAAGGAGCTTGAGCTGCTGCTTTATTTTTGCAAACATCCGAACCGGGTATTCACCGCTCAGCAATTATATGAGCAAGTGTGGGGAACCATGGTGCAAGGGGATGAGAAAACGGTCGTTATCCACATTTCCAGACTCCGAAAGAAGCTGGAAGTCGATCCGGCACACCCCAAACTAATCGTTACGCTGCGAGGAATTGGATACAAATTCGTTCCGCCGTCGGGAGGTTAAAGACGTGAATGTTATACTCCGCATAGCACTGCAACTCCTGGCGGCTTTCATTATCCTGTTTGTTTGCATTCAAACGATTGCGATCGTAACGGCCTGGTTATTTTGGCCACAAATGTTCTTGTCTGGGGAAAGTTCAGGCTATTACGAAATTTTCCTGGTGACCTTGTGCGCCTTGCTTTTTCTTCTTTCCTTGCTCCTTATTGGCTGGTACTTAGGGAAGCCAGTTTATTTGATGATGGTTTGGATCAGGAGCCTGGCAAGCGGACAATACGATATTCCCCTTCACTGGAACGAGATCCACTCCCGCAAACGAGGAACGTTGAAATTACCATATGCGGTTTATAAGGAATTATTCGAGCATTTACGAATGCTTGCGAGCACGCTTCGAAAAAACGAGGAGGCGCTTCTGGAGTCGGAACAAATGAAACGCGAGTGGATTCGAGGAATATCGCACGATTTAAAAACGCCGTTAACCTATATATCCGGATATTCCGCCATGCTGATCAATTCAGAGTATAGCTGGAGCACCGCGGAACAAAAGCAATTCCTGTCTATCATTCAGCAGAAGGCAGTTCATCTGCAAGAACTGGTACAAGATCTTAATGAAACGATTTACGGACAAATTCCTCTAAAAGCCGAGGAAGCGGATATCGTTGAACTTGTCCGAAGAACAGTGGCGGATGTCAGCAGCGCACCTTGGGCGACAGGTTATCTCTTCATGATGGATCCGGAGCCGGAACGCATTTCGGTATGCTGCGATCCGAAGTTGATGACGCGAGCGATTCGTAATTTGCTCGTCAATGCCGTCGTCCATAATCCTGAAGGTACCGAGATTGTGGTTCGACTTTCGCAGCTTCTTGATCGAACAACAGAGATCCGGGTCGAAGATAACGGGGTCGGATTCAGCGAGACGTTAATTCAAAGAGGTTCAGATAAAACATCTTCCGAACGTTCGGGTTTGGGGCTAACCATTGCCAAGAAATTCGTTGAAGCCCATGGTGGAGATTTTATCGTCTACACCAAGCCTAATGAAGGGACTTCCATATCGATCAGGTTGCAAGCGGCTCATAATTAGGGTGAAGTTGAGCTTATGTTTACTTTCTGTTTACTAACACCCCCTATACTAAAACTAACATTGTATAGGGGGTTGTGATCTTAATGAAACTAGCAAAAAAGAGTACCATAGTCCATGAGCAAGTTACTCGATCGATATCTTCGGCCGCACGCTGGTGGAGGCGTTGGCCGGAATGGGCTCGTTACGCAGCGATCGTTTGGACACTCGTGTATGGCGCGCTGGGATTATATTGGTCGTTAGGAGGTTCAGGCTTTCCATTTGGCTTGTTAAATGACTCGAATACGCAAAGTTCGGCTTTTGGACATGTTACGGCAGCGACTGCAGGCCCCGTCATCGCAATTTTCTGCTTTCTTGGTATAGCCGTCCTATTCATGTGCAAGTTTCATGCTCGCGGTATTACCCGAAAGCTTATGCTGCTTTATGTCTGGAGTGCTGCGACGCTCCTCTGCTTCGCGATCCCAGATACCCGTGCCCTTATAGGAGTGGCTTACGCTCCCATTTCCTTGATCGGGGCTCTTTTCGGGTGGTCGCACCACTATTTTGATTACTTCACATGGCCGGTTGTAAACCAATATATTTGCCTTGCAGGCGGTATGCTTTGGGCTGCGACAGCGTTGTCCTTTCAACGGCAAACCCGAAATGCTTGCTCCTATTGCGGGCGTAACAGCGATGGAATCCGATGGATGGCTTCGAGTTCAGCGCAGCGCTGGGGAAGGTGGGCGACCTATGTTGCGATCCTGGCCCCTGCTTATTACGATATTACCCGCATTGCCTGGCTGCTTGGAATACCTCTAGGGGTTACGGAGGAATTATTTCAAAGTCTTCAAAAATCAGATGCGGTATGGGCTGGAGCCGGCCTTGCCCTGGTATCGATTGTGGGTGCCATTCTAACACATGGACTTATAAAGCCTTGGGGGGAGACTTTCCCTCGTTGGTTTCCGTTTTGGGCCGGGAAGCGGGTCCCTGTTGCACTAGCTGTCGTTCCTGCAGGACTTGTCTCCATCCTTTTAACCGTAACGGGAATTCAAGTCGTAATCCAATTTATATTGACCGGAGATTTCCAGAATTGGGGCGCAACAACACCGTTGCTGTTTTTACCAATTTGGGGGATTGCGTTAGGAGGCGCTACGATTTTCTACTTTTACCGGAGGCAGGACTACTGCAGTCATTGCTTGCAAAATACGTCTGCTATAATAAACCCAATGATCGTGTTGAACACAAAACGTTAATAAGTTTCCAAAGTTTAATAACGGTTGCTAGCAGTGGCAGCCGTTTTTTGTTACTAAACAATTGGGCTGGCCTGATAAATTTGGAGGAGAAAATGAAGTGTAATGAATGTGGGTACGAACCTAACCAAGGTAAGCAAAATTGCCTAGCATGCGAATCCTGTACTCGACAAAATAAAAGAAACAAATGGAAGAGGTCAGAAATTGAACAGAAGTATAATGAAAGCGGATTAGTCATTCATTATTTCTTTTTAAAAATTTAATTGAACTACCGGGGATCGTTCGCTCAATATACCAGCATCTTTGAAGCACTATGAAAGTGTATGTTCCCTTTCGAATATGCGCTTATTTGTGCCGAGTATCATCAACTCCTTGTATGGAAAGCTGCGAGATTTGGGTCAAACCCAATTTTGTTAATATTGTGAATATTAACAATTAAAAAATAAATATTTTGGGCATTTCAACAAAAGGTAATAAATGGAATTTGAAGAACCCTTCTAGAAACGTTAAGGGCCTCAGCCGAAATATGAGGGCCCCTGCACGGAGTATTGTATGCGATCAAAGGGTGGGCGAGGCGAGGCGGCTAGGTGTTTTTACTCTTCACGAAACTAAGGAGGAAAGTATGTCCAAAACACCACTGATTAGCGATTTACAGGAGGCTGCATCAGTTGCACAGGAGGCGCACGAACGAAATCTGCCTGTCAAACAGGTGATCGAAGAGCGGGCGCAGAAGGCCATTAGCCGAAGAGAGTTTTTGAAACATTCGGCCGCGATTGCCGCTGCAGTAGCTGTTCCTACCATCTTGTGGGATTGGGGCGGAAAGCTTGCCCGCGCTGAAACATCAGCCAAGGTAGTGGTTGTTGGAGCGGGGCTGGCCGGGCTTACCTGCGCTTACCGGTTGAAGCAGGCGGGGATCGTCGCGGATGTGTACGAAGCTTCGGATCGCGTCGGCGGGCGCTGCTGGACACGCCGAGGAGACTTCGCAGACGACCAGATCGCGGAGCATGGCGGCGAACTAATCGACAACAGCCATATTCAGATCAAGCAACTCGCGCAGGAGCTAGGCCTCAAGCTGGACAACCTGCACCGGGCGGAGAAGAACGGCACAGAAGTTTTCTACTACTTTGATGGTGAACCGTACACGTATGAGGAAGCAACAGATGACATCAAGCGGATCTGGCAAAAGATTCACCGGGATGTGACCGACGCCGGTTTCCCAACGCTTTACAACAGCTATACGGATCGGGGCAGGGAGCTTGACAACATGTCGATCATCGACTGGATCGAGGAAACGGTACCGGGCGGCATGGATTCCAAACTGGGAAAGCTGCTGGACGTGGCCTACACATGCATGTACGGAGGAGAAGCGAGCGATCAGAGTGCCCTCAATCTGCTGTATCTGCTCGGATATCGAGGCCAGGGAAATTTTCGGATATTTGGTCCATCCAACGAAAAATTCCACGTCAGAGGCGGCAACGATCAGATTCCGTCCAAGCTGAAAAGAAAGTTGGGTGATCAGATTCACACCAATCACGAGCTGGTGGCCATCAAACGGGAGAGTGACGGCACCTATACCCTGACTTTTGACAGCGATTCCGGCAGCAAAGAGGTGTCGGCAGACAAAGTCGTCATCACGATTCCCTTCTCGATCCTTCGTTCCTCGGTCGATTACCGCCGGGCGGGGTTCCGCTCTCTTAAAGAGACCGCAATCGAGGAGTACGGTATGGGGACCAATTCCAAGCTCCATCTCCAATTTACGGAGCGGCACTGGGAGTCGTTTGGCTGCAACGGAGAAACCTTCTCTGATACTGGCTACCAGCAAACGTGGGACGTAACCCGGGCTCAGACGGGTGATTCCGGTATCCTGGTTAATTACACTGGCGGGAACTATGGAGCGGCTATTGATGAGGGGAGCAATCGGGAGCTGGCAAAGCGCTTTTTATCCCAAGTGGAACCGGTATTCCCGGGGATTTCCGAGAAATGGAACGGCAAGGTAACCCTCGATTTTTGGCCGGGTTACAAATGGGCAAAGGGCTCCTATTCCTATTACCGGGTGGGGCAATACACGACGTTTTGCGGAATAGAAAGAGAGCGGGAAGGCAATTGCTATTTTGCCGGTGAGCACACCTCGCTCGATTTCCAGGGGTATCTGAACGGAGCGGTCGAGACGGGTGAGCGGGCAGCGGCGGAAGTGCTTGAAGATTTGAAAGCGGAGGCCAGGCGATAATAATTGACGCGGTTGTGATACGAAAACGGCTGCTTTTTCAGTGGGCATTTTCTCAAATAAATAATAGTAGTCAATAGAAAAAAAACAGACCCATTTTAAAGGATGCCTGTTTTTTGTTACAATAATATTTGTCTATAAGACAATGGAAAAACCTGACATTCCGTTTCTGGAAAAGATTGAAGAAGATCACCTGTCGTTCGTTTTAACCCTTGAAGGATACAGTCCTCTAAGGGCTTTTCTTTCTGACCTTCATTAAATTAAAGGGCAGTTTAACGCAGCAAATATTTCGTACGGAATACCATCCAGTTTGTTATGACTAGACTAACGGCCATCCCCTGAGGTGGCTGTTTTTTTATTATCCTTCTTTCTTGACCTTTACACTAATGTGAAACTTTATAATAAAGTTAGTGTTCCAAATCTGTGAGGTGATCTTTTTGAAGATAGGAAAGGTAAGAAAAATAACCGGCGTTAGTGCCCGGTCGATTCGATATTATGAGGAGAAAGGATTGATCAAAGCATCTCGCCAAGAAAATAATTACAGGGAATATGACGAAAAGGTGATCGATTCCATAAACGCAATTCAACTTTATCTAGGTTTAGGGCTGACAACGGACCAAATTCGAGACATCATCTTCTGCAAATATCCTGAGCATCAGGAGCATACAGATAAGGACGTCTATTGTGAGGAATTACTGCTTATGTATCAGTCGAAAATGCATGAGATCAACCAACAAATAGCTGCTTTAACCGATGCGAAGTTCAATTTGGCTGAAAAAATCAATCAGATGGTACAAAAACGGGAGGAGGAAAACGAGTGACTATATTAGTTACAGGGGCAACGGGAACCGTAGGGCGACACGTCGTGGACCAACTTATTCAAATGGGGCAAAAGGTACGTGCATTGACACGTAATCCGCTGCAAGCCAATCTTCCTAATGATGTAGAGGTTGTCGCGGGAGATTTAAGTGATCCAAGTACGCTAGTTTCTGCGTTGGTTGGCATAAGCGGCATACATCTGATAACAACAGGCGCTGAATATACCCCGTTACAAACGGGTCCAGAAATCGTTGAACTTGCTGAGAAGGCTGGCGTGCGCAGGATTACCATTTTATGGAACGGGGAGAAAGGCACTTTTGAGAGGGCAGTTGAGGCAAGTGGTCTGGAGTGGACTCAACTTCAAGCCTTTGAATTTATGGCAAATGCACGAAAATGGGCGAACTCAATACGCGCTGAGGGGGTTGTTCGAGATCTGTTTGGAGGATCACGAATTGCTTCTGTTCATGAAGCGGATATTGGAAGAGTCGCAGCGGTTACACTAACTGAGGAAGGTCATGCAGGTAAAATATATACATTAACAGGGCCTGAGAGTTTGTCGGTTCAAGATAAAGTCCGGATAATTAGTGAGGTTATCGGACGTGAAATTCAATTTATAGAGAGCTCTGAAGAAGAAGAACGTGAACAGATGAGAAGAATGGGTGTTCAGGAGGATGCAATTGATTACGTGATTAGTTGGCACCTTAATCCGCCTAAATCTGCTTATACGGTTTTGTCGACAGTTGAGGAAGTAACAGGACACAAGCCGTATACTTTCGCAGAGTGGGTTAAGGAGAATGCAGGTTTTTTTATAAATTCGGATATTTCTTGAATCTATTATTTTTGAGGCAATGAAATAGACAAACGTGTCTGAGTGCTCCAATCCACGGCACCATCTGCTACATTTTCCGAAAGTCGAATACGTCACGATACTCCTCTGGAACGTCTGGGATCCGAAAAGAAATTAGTTTTTTTGTTGACCGGATTGCAAATAACCTGTAAATTTTTGTTAAGTGTATACTTTAAGGTAATGAACTTACTTAAAGGTAAAGGGATGATTTATATAATGATTCATCAGCTTGAATGTCCAGTGGAGACAATCATTCATGTTCTAGGCGGCAAATGGAAACCAATGATTTTATGGCATTTGATACAATCCAATAAGCGATTCAACGATCTGGAAAAGCTTATACCTGATGTATCTCAAAAAATGCTTTCACAACATCTACGGGACTTGGAACGAGAGGGCATAATCGATAGAACGGTCTACCCCACCGTCCCTCCAAAAGTAGAATATTCCCTTAGTGAATATGGTAAAACATTGATTCCTGTAGCAGAAGTCATGTGTGCTTGGGGAGAAAACCATAATAAGCGGAAATATGAAGAATCTGCTTCTTAAAGCTTGTTCAATTCATTGGAACACTAATTCAAGGACTCATAGCAAAAGCTGCCACGGGATTTGACCTGGCAGCTTTTGCTATTTACAGTCAAGTTCCCTTTTGTTCGGAGAAAATAAAGATTTAGACTGAAAAATAAAGTGTTAGACTGGCAGCGGCGCTAAACTTACGGACAGTTTAGTGGATTATGATCAGATCGGATGGTTTGTTCGCGAGACTACTTAGGGTAGACCTTGCAACATGCTTGCTGTATTAAATCCATTCTTGAATGTTTATTAAAAAACCAGTAAACTAAATGAAAAATGGAGGTGCCAGATGAAAACTGTTGTGATTTCAGGTGGGACCGTAAAGGAGTGAGTACTGTGGCCAGACCAAAAGAATTCGATACGACAGAAGTCCTTTCCATGGCTATGGATGTTTTCTGGCAACATGGTTATGAAGGCACCACTATTCAAGATTTGGTCGATTATGTGGGAATTAAGGCGCAAAGTCTATATAACACTTATGGCGGCAAACGCGAATTGTTCTTTGCAGCTCTCAAACACTACGCCAATCAAAAAACAATAATTAATATTCTGGAACATACACCCTCGGGCAAAGAAGCTATTACTAAAGTGTTCTGGGATATGATTACAACGTCTACCGATACGGATCGAAAAAAAGGATGTTTCATGATTAATTCTTGTGTGGAACTGGCACCGCATGACCCCGAAATTGCGAAATTCATTCATCAGGAATCAATGCGAGTTGAACGCGCCTATTATCACGCTTTAACACGGGCATGGGAACAGGGAGAGATCAATAAGAACCATAAAGATCTTACGGCACTTGCTCGATTCCTGAACAATGCGCATGGTGGACTGGTTGTGACAGCCAAAACTGTTACCGATATGACTGTTCTGGAGGACATCGTTCGGGTCACCCTTTCGATTCTCGATTGAAAGACTGTACCCTTTTTTTTATTCTATTTTTTAACGATCATTCAATAATGGCCGGGTGGGATAAAACATGAGTCGATTTGAAATATACCTTTTGACGATTGGAGCGTTTTTGGCCGTTACTGCTGAACTAATGCTAATCGGAGTAACCGATTTGGTGTCTCAAGATCTTGATGTTCCTATATCTTTCACGGGGCATCTGGTAACTGCTTACGCCTTGGCCTTCGCGTTCGGTGCCCCCATTGTGATTACAATGTCGGCAAGCTTGGAGCGGAAGAAGGTCATGTTAACAGCTTTTTTCTTTTTTATTCTTGCTAACCTACTTTCAGCTTGGAGCCCTAATTTTACTGTGTTGATCTTCGCACGTGCGATCCTAGGTTTAAGTGGAGGTGTATTTGTTGTTGTTGCCATGGGGGCTGTTTCCAAACTAGTCCGACCTGAAAAAGTGGGAAGTGCGATCGGAACAATCGTGATGGGACTTAGTGGTTCTCTTGTTTTTGGAGTTCCTTTAGGAATTGTGCTCAGCGGATGGCTCAATTGGCAACTCGCGTTTGGCGCTATAGCTCTACTCGGTGTATCGATCTGGATTGGTATTCTGTTTATGATTCCTACTGTTCCAGGCGGGGCATCCATTCCGTTTCAACAACATTTCTCTGTTTTTAAGGATAAAAAGATTATTAGCGGTTTCCTTATCACTCTGTTTGTGAGTGCGGGTTCTCAAACTGTGTATACGTTCTTGACTCCGCTGTTGCAGAAAACAGCTCAGATGAACACCTGGACGATCAGTATTACGATGTTAATCTTAGGTATATTTTCGATGATTGGTTCCCGGTTGGGTGGGCTTAGCACTGATCGCTTTGGGGTAGCAAAGACAGTTTACGTAAGTCTGATGATACATTCAATTACGCTACTATTCCTGCCGGTTTTAAAGGAATCCATTGTAACCACTGTATTCGTATTATCCATTTGGACTTGTTTCAATTGGATGGCTTCACCAGCAATACAAACTTATTTTGTGCAGCTAGCTCCAAAGAATCCTGATCTAGCGATTAGTTTAAACACATCGGTCAATCAGTTAGGTATCGCTTTGGGGGCCACCCTAGGTGGATGGGTTATAAATTCAACTGGAGATGTGATGAATACGGCATGGGTAGGTGGATTAATCGTTTTGCTGGCAATATCTATTTCGGGGATAACATTTTCAACCCAAACAAAAAAACAATCTGTTTCAAATGATTAACTATGGGAATTCATTGGGTTAGATTCTGTTATTTATGGACCTACGTATAGCAACACGGTATTGAACTATCGAGGATCGTAGTTCAATGAAGCCAAAGCCAGTCTAACACTTTTTTGTGTTTTGACTGGCTTATATTCATACCAGGATTGATTAGTCTAATACATATTTTTTAAAAGTCAGTAGCTTTCTTATATAGAAATTGGGTCATACCAACAACATCAGTCTACTACTTTATTTTCTCGGGACACCTTTACGATTTTTGCCGTGGACCAACATGGATAACCCTTTCTGCTTAATGCTTACTTTTAAGTAAGGACCCTACATTAAAGTGGGTTCTTATCAGGATATTTAAATGATGCTAAGCTTGAGTCAATCCAGAGATGAACTATCGGGAGTCATTTATAAAAGGAGGAAAAAATGATGAAAATTATTGTTTTCGGAGCAACAGGAAATACGGGAAGAAGAGCGCTGGAGCAAGGGGGTAAAATGGGACATGAAATGACAGCATTCGTGCGAAACTCCGAGAAGTTTTATGAACAGCAAAGAGAGCGTTCAGCAAAACATGTGAAGGTGGTCGTGGACGATATCATAAACCCAGTAAGCGTCGGCGAGGCGCTCTCGAATCAAGACGCCGCTATTATTGCTGCCGGCCATGCAGGTCAAGGAGATGAGTTCGTTCGTCTCGTTGATAACATTATAAGCCAATGTGAAATCCACCCTAGTTTTTCCGGGAGGGTATGGGTAATGGCAGGTGCCGGCCTGCTGGATATTCCATATACTGACCTCATTGGCAACAATCTACCCGGATTCCCGCCCGCGTATAAAAATCACAACCGGAATTTTGAACGACTCATACAGTCTGAGCTCGATTGGTCAATAATGTGTCCGGGAACTATGATTGATTCGATAGAGCCTCCGGCGTCGGTTCATCTACATGTGACAACGGAAACCTTGCCCATATCAATTCCGAAGACGATCAAGGAATTTTCCGAGGCCGATTTAGCCGGTTACTTGTTCAGCCGGCTTCAAGAGCTGGATGTTGCTTATGATGATGTCGTGAAATGTATGCTGGACCATATCGAGCTCGGAGGGCCATTTAAGAGAAAAAGGGTCGGTCTCGCCTATCAAAGCGATATTCCGGTGAGCTAAGGAGCAAGAAGGGAGATGATCAGTTTGTTTGGATGGCTCCTCGTTTTTCATATATTGGCTTCTATCGCGGTAATTGGTCCCGCTATCGTGGTACCCTTCATTCGAAGATCCGCTAGAACCGCCGGCCAGTTGCGCTTTGCTTTTGATGTAACGAACAAGATTGCCATCCTGCCTAAAATTGGCGGAGCCGTACTTATTATTACCGGAGTTTGGCTTATGATCATAACCAAGATGGGGTTATCCCAAATGTGGCTAAATATATCGATCCTTTTATCGCTGCTCATGGTCGCCACGATCGAAGGATTGATCGGGCCGCGCATGAAAAAGATCATGGAGATTGTATCTATAGGTCAAAGCAAAGGGGATGAATTACCCGCCGAGCTCGGTCGATTGATGAAAAAGATCATACCGATCGAGACGGCGTCCCAGCTGCTGATGATTGCCATAACCGTGCTTATGGTCCTTAAGCCATTCTAAAGAAGCCGTAAAGCTTTTTAACAATCGGCCCGTGGTCGATAGTTCAATAACAACACGTAAAACTACCTGGCAAATGTGAACTGTACCTCCTCTTGTTAGGTGTCTGACAATTGGGATACAGTTCAAAGTTTATAGCTGCCTTTACTTATTCCTCATAGGTGCTAATAAAGCAAATTCCATTCGTATCCGAGATTTAATAAATCGTTGTTCCGATAATTTAACCCTTTTTGTTCCAGGTATGTAGAAAGGTCTTCGAAAGTATTTATGCTTACCTCAACCTTTATCGGCCAGCAAGCTTAACACTCATCACAAATGAACAAAACTCTGTACTGGACCACTTTGGCTTTATAAATCAGACCATTTCCATCACAGCGCGGACAAACAACACGGCCTTTAAATAGTTTTGTGTAAGTTATTTTCTATTTTGTTGAAAAATCATGAGGTAGGAGAAATCAAAATGGTCTGTGAAAAATGTGGGGAAGAGATAGAAACAGATAGAAACAGATAGTAAAAATAGACATATATGCGAAAACAAAAATAGAGATAGTGATAGTGATCAAAAATTCTTTTATTGGCTACCGAGAGTGTTGATATTCTCAATATTTTTTGTACCATCCTGTATTTCATATTGATCTTAGCCACTTGTCTCACTTGTCTAACTCTATAGCTATAGAAAAATATGCCCCTTTGAAGGAATGGAGGGATCTATATAACCGTATTCAGGAAAAGCTTTATCCTTTCATGACGGAAAACGCCTATCGTTGGACGGAGCGGCATTTCACGGACTTTTTCACGACTAAAACCAGCGCCTCGATTATTCCGTCTTTGATTCATGGTTACTTCGGTACCTCAAACATTTTGTATGACATTTCGAGCCATCGGATAACTGGCATTATTGACTTTGGTTCAGCAAAAATCGGTGAGCCAGCCGTAGATTACGCCGCATTACTTGCGTCTAACGGGGATGACTTCATTCAGCTGGTCGAAAATCATAATCCTAACATTAGGAGTATGATGGAACGGGTGCTTTTCTACATGGGAACTTTCGCTATTCAGGAAGCATTGTTCGGATTGGAACATGATGACCCAATAGCATTTTAAAGTGGTATTGCGACAGTAAATATGGTTTTCTAAACGGATAACGTTAGTTCAATAAACCAGCGGTAGTCTAATTCTTTATTTTCCATTCTAGACTACCGCTTCTTTTTATTGTCGGGCCAGTCTGCTTTAATTAATCGGAGCTGACGCCTTGAAACGATTACGATTCAGCTAGCTTGGATTTAACCGCCTCGTCGCCGTCGGCATTACCGCCGTCAGTTCCAATATGGCGCAAGATGACGGCAGCGAGTATGGAGAGGATCGCGATGCTGATTGCGCTCGTTGCCGCTGCTGCATTGAATCCCGCCATGAAGGCTGCCTGCGCCTCCTCAAGCAAGCCGGGAGGCAGTTCTTGCGCTACCGAGGATGCCCCCGCGAGGCTGTCTCCGACGGCCTTGTGGACATCCTGAGCCAGCGTATCGGGTATCCGGTCGAACATCCGGCTGCGATAGACGGCGGTCGTGAGACTACCCAGCGTGGCAATGCCAACCGCCAGGCCGAGTTCCTGCACAGTCTCGGACATGGCCGAGGCTGATCCTGCCTTCTCTGCTGGAGCCGCGCCTACCACCAGATCCGTGCCTAGCGCGGCGATCGTGCCAAGGCCGAGATAGACGAGTGAAAACGCGGCGGTGACCAGAGCAATGCCAGATGGCTCGTTTTCAAGGCGCGCGAGCATCAAATAGCCGATGACCGACAGTCCGAGCGCGCCCGCGATCACATAGCCGGGCCGGATACGCCGCGATGCCAGCGGTGCCGCGATGCCAGCGGCCAGCATAGCGAGCGCCGGTGGCCCCATCCAAATCCCCGCTACCAGCGGCGGTAGGCTGGCGACCAGTTGTAGGTACTGAGTGACCAGCAGCATCGTTCCGCCAACGCCGATGAGGCCCACAAGGAGTACGACCAATGCGACGCTGAATACCTTGCTAGTGAAAAGATCCAGGTCGATGAGAGGACTTTCCAGTCGGCGCTGTCGCCGAACGAACAAGAGCGCGAAGGCGAATCCACCAGCAATCGCAAGCGCCGTTCCTGTACTGAGCCCATTTTTGGAGATCTGCTTGATGCCGTAGATGATGGGCAGCAGGGCTAGGAGCGAAAGGGTGACACTCAGGATATCCAACCGGCCGTCCTGTGGTGCCCGGTATTCCGGAAGGAGAAATGGTGCGGCT
>DASQNU010000230.1:0-45663 GCA_035644815.1 Bathyarchaeia archaeon
TGGAAAATAGCCGATCCTGGTCGATCGGCTTTTATGCATTTGAAGTTGGAACGATTTTCCGCTACGATGAGGGAGTAGGCATGAGAACCTGAAGGGAGTGTCGTGAATGAATAAAACCAAAACGCTGCCAAAAAGAAGCGAGGTTCCAAACGAATGGAAATGGAAGCTTGAAGATATTTATGCAACGGATGCCGCGTGGGAGCAAGATGTGGCAAAAGTCAAGCAAATGATTGAGCAAATCAAAGCGAAGCAAGGGACGCTCGCTGAATCGGGAAAAAACCTGCTCGAAACCTTGCTATTGCAAGACGAAATCACAAAAACATTGGACCGGGTGTATGTGTACGCGAGAATGCGCCGTGATGAGGACAACAGCAACAGTACATACCAAGCATTGACGGATCGGGCAAGCAGTTTGAGTACACAGGTATACAGTGCGATGTCATACATACAGCCGGAGATTCTGGCGATCCCGACGGAGGAGCTGGAAAAGCTGCAGCAGAGCGAACAAGGGCTGGAGCATTATCGCCTCTTGTTGGAGGAAATTACCCGTTACAAGCCGCATACGCTCAGCGCATCTGAAGAAGCCATTATGGCACAAGTAAGCGAACTCGCTTCGGCGCCAGGCAAAATTTTCGGCATGTTAAATAATGCGGACATCAAGTTTCCCATGATCACGAATGAAAAAGGGGAAGAAGTAGAGCTGACCAAAGGCCGATATACGCAGTTCATGGAGAGCAAAGACCGCCGGGTCCGCAAAGAAGCGTTTGAAGCCTTATATGCTACCTATGGGAAACACCGCAACACCATTGCAGCCACCCTGGCTTCGGTCGTGAAACGTGATGTATTTTATGCAAGAACGCGCAAATATGAGTCTGCGTTAAAAGCTTCCTTGTTCGCAGACAATATCGACCAGTCCGTATACGACAATCTGATCGAAACAGTTCGCGAACATTTGCCGCTCATGCATCGCTATGTTGCACTGCGCAAAAAATTGCTTGGTCTGGATGAGCTGCACATGTACGACTTGTACGTGCCAATGGTGCAGGAAGTCGAAATGGAGATTCCGTACGAGCAAGCGGTGTCGACCATCAAAGAAGCGCTTCAGCCATTGGGCGAAGATTACGGCAAGGTGCTGGAGGAAGGCTTTACTTCCGGATGGATCGACGTCTATGAAAATGAAGGCAAAACGAGCGGCGCGTATTCTTGGGGAGCATACACGACTCATCCATACGTATTGATGAATTACCAAGACAACGTAAACAACATGTTCACGCTGGCACATGAGATGGGGCATGCGCTGCATAGCTATTACTCCAACAAGACCCAGCCATACACCTACGCCGATTATCGCATTTTTGTAGCGGAGGTTGCTTCTACGCTGAATGAAGCGTTGTTGATGCATCATATGCTGGAGAAGACCACGGATAAAGCAGAGCGTCTGTATTTGATCAACTATTATTTGGAGCAATTCCGCGGTACGCTTTTCAGACAGACGATGTTTGCCGAGTTTGAAAAGCTGATCCATGCCAATTCAGAGAAGGAAGTACCACTGACTGCCGATTCTTTGAGCGAATGGTATCGGGAACTGAATGTAGCGTATCATGGAGACGAGATGATTGTAGATGAACAGATCGATTTGGAATGGGCGCGAATTCCGCACTTCTACAATAATTTCTATGTCTACAAATATGCGACAGGGTTCAGCGCAGCCACGGCACTCTCCAAGCAAATCCTGGAGGAAGGCCAACCTGCCGTAGAGCGTTATCTATCGTTCCTGAAGAGCGGTGGCTCTGATTACCCGCTTAACCTGCTGAAGAAGGCTGGAGTCGATATGACCTCGCCGCAGCCAATCCGGGATGCGCTTGCTGTATTCAAAGATCTGTTGGATGAGCTGGAAGCGCTGGTCGGTGTGAAGTAACGAAATAAACGCTTTGCAAGCTGTCGATACGTCGACAGCTTTTTTACGTGAAGGAATGTGCACAGTGTAACGGGGCTGTGGTTGGAGAGCATCGTTCATTCAAGCTTTTTTTTATGCAAATGTCTCGTGAGGAAGGGAAGAGAGGGACGGGCGGAGTCTTTGTCACACCAACTGAGGTGGAGCTTGCAAAAACGGTACACGTTTGTCGTGCAACCTCGACGGTTGAATATGCTTCGTTGAAACTTTTGCACGACGTACCGTTTTTGCAAGCAGAACCGGACAGTTTCCCCCCTTGCGGGTGTGGCAAGAACGCAGCCCCGCCCACTCTTCCCTTCCCCCCACCACCATGTTTGCACAACCCTTAGCGTAGCCAGTTCTTTATTTGTCTTTACGCTCACCCAGATCAAGGGCTGAATCGGTTCGTTTTGGGAAGACTATCCATATAGCCCCTTGGATGGAGGAGTAGTATGGAGGAACAAAAGACTAGCGACCCAGAAGTGTATTTCGCAATGGCCCTCATCCTGACAGCTGGCCTGTTCACCATTTATGTGGCTACACAGGATCACCTGCAGACGTTGGTATGGAAGCAATTGACCTGGGCCGTTGTAGGATTGGGGTGCTTCTTACTGCTTCGTAATGTTGACTATCGATACTACGCCCAGCATGCGCTTCACTTGTATGGAGCAGGCATCCTCTTGCTGTTGTCTGTCTTCGTCATCGGGAAAAAGGTGAATGGCGCGATCAGCTGGATTGACTTAGGCCCGCTAAATATACAGCCTTCTGAACTTACGAGAATTACGACATTGATCATGCTGGCTCGATTGTACGAGTGGAACCAAGGGATCTTTCACAAGCAGGAGGAGATTGCGAAAGCATTGCTCTTCGTCTTGCTTCCGACCGGACTCGTCTTGCTTCAGCCGGATCTAGGAATGGCGTTGATATATCTTGCCTTGCTAGGGGCTTTTTTTGTGATGAGCAAAATCCCTCATTCAGTTTACATAAGTATTGTTATGGTTGCTATATTCTTCGCTGCCTTTCTTTACGGGCTGTATAGCTATTCTCCTTCTCTCTTTTTTCAAGTGGTGCGGCCGCATCAATTTGAGCGTCTGCTGTCTTTTCTGGATCCCGAGTCTGACCCATTGGGAAGCGGGTACCAATACATACAAGCACGAAAGCTGGTCGGTAGTGGCCAATTGGGCGGAATGACGAATGTATGGGCACTTTCGAGCGGGGGTTCCAAGCTTCCTGAGCAGCATACCGATTTTATTTTCGCTGTCGTTGCGCAGCACTGGGGCTTTTTAGGTGGAAGCATTCTGCTTCTGCTCTATTTCTTTCTGTTTTTCCGTTTGGTTGCCTGGGCAATGCGAACTCCCGATCTTTTCGCAGCTTTCTTCATCAGTGGGATGGTAACGATGTGGGCTTTTCAGGTGTTTGTGAACATTGGAATGAACATCGGGCTCTCACCGATTACGGGACTTACCTTGCCGTTCATCAGCTATGGCGGCAGCTCCTTGATCTCTAACCTCATTGCCTTTGCCATGATCGTCAGCATGCGCCAGCCATCGCCATCCTGGAAGCTTAGCCAGCTCGAGTAGGGGGCTTCATTTCTCATCTCCGCCTTAAGGAGGAGGAAAGTTCGTTCTGCTGACGGTTAAGAAGGAACGGAAAAACTGGCAAACTAAGGAAGGAAATCATTCGTATCGAGTTGGAGGAATCATGGTGAGAAAACGTGTAGTGGTGGCCATGGCAGCTGTACTGCTGACAGCTTCGGGATGTGGCGGAAACACACCTGCGGAGGTAAAACCGGAAACAAAGGCAAAAGTGGTGGAAGTGTATACGGTCGGCAAGAATGCCCAAGGGGTTGCTTTGACAGCAACCGGCTTGGTGGAGGCGAAACGAGATACGCAGCTCGCGTTCGGAACGTCTGGTAAAATTGCGCAGGTGTTGGTGAAAAAAGGGGATTTGGTCACCCAGGGGAAAGTTCTCGCATCGTTGGACGGAAGTTATTATCAGAGTGCAATGACTGCAGCAGCCGGACAGGTACAAGAAGCGGCAGCCCGGAAAAGAAAGACCATCAAAGGTGCTGATGCGGAACAAATCGCGCAGCAGCGCTTGGATGTGGAAAGTGCGAATCAGCGTTACGAAAAGGCGATTCAAGATTACCAGCAAGGGGAGAGGCTCTTTGCAGGAGGTGCGATCTCACAAAGCGAGCTGGACAAATTAAAACTGGAAAAGCAGCAGGCAGAAATCACGGCGAAAAATGAAAAAATCGCTTTGGATGATTTACTGAAAGGAGCAGATGCAGAAGACGTCATCGCGGTAGATGCCTCCTTGAAGCAGGCCACGAGCGAGGTGCAGAGAGCAAGACAAACGCTGCAGGATTCGCAGATCATAGCTCCATTCACAGGTACGGTAGTCGAGGTGACGCAGCAAGCGGGAGAGCTTTCCGGTCCTAGCCAATCCTTGATTCATCTCGTTGATTTATCCGAGATTAAGGTGGCGATCGATGTAACGAATGATCAAATTGATCAGTATGCGCTAGGAGCTAGTGTGGCGGTCTCCAAGGAAGGGCAGAAAAAGTCAAACGGCAAAGTCACATATATTTCCCCAGTGATTGACAAGGAAACGGGAAAATACCGTGTGGAGATAACAGTCGCGAATCCGGATCAATCCTGGCGGGGAGGTATGGTGGCCACAGTAGAGGTGCCTCGCAAAGTTGCGGGAGTGATCGTGCCGTTAGAAAGTGTGGGTATCAGCCAAACCCAACGGTATGTGATGGCTGTTGAGAGCGGTGTCGTCAAGAAAAGAGAAGTAAAGACGGGTCAAATCATTGGTGATTTTATTGAAGTCGTGGAAGGCGTAAAGCCTGGCGAACAGCTCCTCCGTACGGGTATTACGTACTTTGTTGACGGAGAAAAAGTGGTAGCGAAAGGAGAATAATCAGGCATGGAAAAGATCATTCTCTTTTTGCTAAAAAGAAAATTAATTGTTTTTCTCTGTACGTTTTTGATTGCCATTGTGGGGCTTGGCTCGGTATTCAGCTTTAATGTGGCGCTAGTGCCGAAAGCGAATATTCCCAGTATCAATGTAAGTATTTCCGGTGGTTCACTGCCTCCTGAGGAGATGGAAGATAAAGTCACCGATGAGGTGGAAAAAGAGATTAAGTCACTGGCGGGCGTGAAGGACTTTTCTTCGTCGACTGGCACCGGTTTTACCCGCATCAATATCAATGCGAATGAAAATGAAGGCGAAACCGTCAAGCAAGAAGTGCAGAACATTGTCAATCGCCTGCGTAACGACTTCCCAGAAGGGGTAGACAACATCACGATTACCCAGAGCAACCTGGGGAATGAAGAGCTGATCGATTATGCCTTGGTGGGTGCAGATCCCCAAGCGATGCTGAGCATTGCCAAGAAAACGATCAAGGATCGGCTTGAGTCTGTACCGGGTGTCAAAAAAGCAGAGGTATACGACAGCACGTTTCAAGATAAAATCGCGATTACGCTGCGCCCAGACAGATTGTCGGCCTATCAGCTTACTCCGACGGATGTCATCGAGCAGCTGCAGGTAAGCAATTGGAAGCAAGCGGTCGGTACCCTGGAAAACACAGGCTTCGATACGGTCATCATGATTGATCATACGTTCCAAACGGTGCAGGAAATCAGCGATGTGTCCATAGAGACGGGACAGGGAAGCGTCCCCCTTTCACAATTGGCGGTCATTGAAGACCTGCGGGGGACGATTAAAGATGCTGTTTCCTTGACAGATGGAAAACCCTACGTGCATATCAGCGTCAAAAAAGCGGATGGAGCAGATTTGATCACGACCCAGGAGGCCGTAGAACAGGTCGTATCTGAAATCAATGCCGAATCCGGCGGAAAGTATGAAATGAAAGTCATTTTTGAAGCCGTGTCCTTTATCAAGCATGCGGTATCCAATCTGAGCCGAGATGTGGCAATCGGTGGCATCCTGGCTGTGATCATCCTGCTCGTGTTCCTGCGCAACTGGCGAGTCACGCTGGTGATTGCCACAACCTTGCCGCTTTCCGCACTGATGACCTTTATCGCGATGAAAATGGGCGGATATGGCATTGATTTGGTGACGCTGATCTCGCTCAGTTTATCGGTGGGTCTGATTGTCGATGCAGCCATTGTGGTGCTGGAAAGCATTTATCATTTGCGGGAAAAAGGAGAGCCGTTGACGAGTGCGATTGTGAAGGGGACTCGCGAAGTATTGACCCCGGTGATCGCTTCGCAGCTGACCTTGGTCATCGTATTTTTGCCGCTCGTGTTTGCGGATTTTGAAGATTGGTTAAAGCCGATTTTCAATACGATTGCCTTTACGGTTACCTCTACCATCGTGGCTTCGACTATCGCAGCGATCTTTTTTGTCCCTGTATTTGCGGATCGTTTCCTACGCAATGACAAGAACATCAAGCTGGAAGGCGATCAGCCTGCGAAAGAACATGCGATCGTAAAAGCATTCAACGGCGTATTGCGAGTAGCGCTTCGCCATCGGATCAAGACAATTGCAGTTGCAGCAGCTTTGTTCATCGGCGTCATGTTCCTTGCGCCTTTTATAAAAATGGGGCAAGGCTTGAATCCGAACGAAAATCTCGTGTATGCACAAATCTTCCTGCCAGAAGGTACACCTCTGACTGCGACACAGGAAGCAGGCGTCTTGGCTGAAAAATCACTGCGGGAAGTTCCAGAAGTTTTAGATGTGTTCTTCTTTGCGGAAAAGGATGAAGCGGAGATCTATGTCACCTTGGTTGGAAAAACGAAGCGTGAGCGTGACAAAGAAGCGCTGGAAAAAGATATTCATGATCGCTTGACTTCGATTGAAGGGATCGAGCGAATCACGATGTCATTTGGCGGTGCGGGGGAAGGAGCCCCAATCAAGCTGGACGTGATCGGCGAGGATTTGGAAACAACACGCCAGATCACGAATGATGTGGAAGCGATGTTGAAAACGATCCCTGGCGTCACCAATGTGCGCAATGACTTTGCCCGCGGCAGTGAGAAAATGACCCTCATTCCGAAGCAGGATGCGCTGGCAAGGCTGCAGGTCGATCATCGTTCCATGCTGCGTCAGATCAACGGCATGATTGGTGAGCAGCAGATTACCACAATGACCCAGGATGGGTTAGAAGTGGACGTGATCGCTCGCTATCCAGAAAATTGGTTGAAGCATCCCGATCAATTGCGTCAAGTGATGATCAAGGCAGAAACAGGTGCGTTGGTTCCATTGTCTGAATTAGTCGACTGGAAATATAGCAAATCCCCGATCACGTTGCGTCACGATGACGGAGAGCGACTCGTTACTGTATCCGCTGAAATGCTCGGAACGGATCTGGGAACGGTTGGCAGACAGATTGAAGAAAAACTGACTGACCTTGCCGTTCCTGCCGGTTATAAAGTCGAGATTGCTGGAAAGCTGAAGGAACAAAGCTCGAATATGACCCAAGGATTGTTTGTGTTCATGGGAGTGCTGGGGCTGATTTATGTCATCATGGTGGCGCAATTTGGCCGTATGTCCCAGCCGTTGATCATCATGTTTACCATTCCGATGGCTCTAGTGGGCGTCGTCATCGGCTTTGTGCTCACACAGCGCATTTTCGGTGAAATGGCGATGATTGGAATTATTATGCTGGTCGGGATTGTCGTTTCGAATGCGATCCTACTCATTGACCGGATCAATCTGCTGCGTTCGCGCGGCATGGATCTGCCGGAGGCGATTATCCAAGGTACACGAGATCGTGTCCGCCCGGTTATCATGACCAAAGTAACTGCGATATTGGGCATGTTGCCTATGGGCTTGGCGATGGCAGAAGGCTCCGACATGGAAGCGCCGCTTGCCACAGGGGTCATTTCCGGATTAATCTTCCACACCATTGTCACCTTGGTGTTGGTGCCTGTGCTGTACTCGCTATTCGAAAGCTTCCATTCATGGCGCTCTCGTAGAAAAGAAGCACGCCGACAACGAAAACAGCAAAGAATGGCGGCCAAAGCTAATTTGGCTACAACTGAATAAGCCAATTGGAAAAGACGTGGAACTGGTGTCCACGTTTTTTCTTTGGCATCAAGCGATTCGCTCAAGGAAACGGCAAAGACTTGGCGCAACGCCATTTCGTAAGGTAGAATGGAGAGCAGACAGACTATATGAAAACATTTCCATCGAGGGAGGAGTTACATATGGATTTACAGCTGACGGGACGTACTGCAATCGTACTAGCATCAACCAAAGGGTTAGGAAAGGCAACTGCGTTTTCTCTTGGAAAAGAGGGAGCCAATGTTGTGATTTCGGGCCGTGATGAGGGGACCTTACAGACAGTTGCTGCGGAGTTCAAGCAGGAAATCGGCAGAGAACCGCTGACCGTTGTGACAGATGTGACGAAACCAGGGGATATTGAACGCCTTGTCCAAATTACTGTAGAGAATTATAGATCGGTCGATATCCTGATTACCAATGCTGGTGGTCCACCCGCGGGAACATTCGAGCAAATGTCCGATGATCATTGGCAGCAAGCCTTTGAACTGAACCTGCTCAGCGTGATTCGTTCGATCCGTGCCGTACTCCCGTATATGCGTGAACAACGTTTCGGACGAATTGTAAATTTTGCTTCTTCCTCGTTTAAACAACCGATCGAAAATCTGATTTTGTCCAACACCTTCCGGACTGGTATCGTTGGATTGGCAAAAACACTCGCGTCAGAACTTGGTCCGGATGGCATTTTGATCAATACGGTTGGCCCCGGTCGGATCGGAACGGATCGTCTTGCCTATCTCGACTCCGTAAGGGCAGAGAAGTCTGGTCAGACGGTAGAGGCGATCCGCCAACAGATTGAAGCCACAATTCCGGTAGGCAGATACGGAGAACCGGATGAGTTTGCACGTGTCATCACATTCCTTGCCTCTCCAGCAAATAGCTACGTTACAGGACAATCCATCCTGGTTGATGGCGGAATGGTAAAAGCAATTTAGGCTATTACGCACTTCCATACCAATAATCTCAGAAAGGAATGGTTACATGAGTAAAGAGAGCTCGTTTGATATTGTTTCCAAGGTGGATTTGTCCGAAGTGACGAATGCCATCAATGCAGCAAAAAAAGAGATTGAAAACCGCTTCGACTTCAAGGGCAGCAAAAGTGATATCACCCTCGACAAAGAGGAAATCGTGATTGTCTCTGATGATGAGTACAAGCTCGGACAAGTAAAAGACGTTCTCTTAAGCAAGTTGATCAAACGCGAGGTGTCCATTAAGAACCTCGACTATGGCAAAATGGAGCCAGCTTCCGGCGGAACCGTCCGTCAGCGTGTAAAACTTGTCCAAGGAATTGATAAGGACAATGCGAAAAAGATTAACACCATCATTAAAGACACAGGCTTGAAAGTAAAATCGCAAATTCAAGACGACCAGATTCGCGTAGTGGGGAAAAGCAAAGATGAGCTGCAAACCATCATATCAGCCATCCGAAAAGCAGACTTGCCGATCGAAGTCCAATTCATCAATTATCGCTAACAAAATCATACCCTGATCACGAAAATATTGCCTTTCTGATTCTATCTCTCCCGTTTTTCGCGTATGCATGTACAAAACGGGGACAAACGTTATCGTGGAAAGGGAGAGTAGAGTGATGAGGGTATTGATTATTAACATGCGACAACTGATCGTTGGCATTATTGTTCTGCTCGTCATCTTAATTGGCGGTGTCGTGCTCTTGGCAAGTGATCCGCTTTCCGTATCCGATTCGTATAGACCAGATGCGGAAAGTGTATTTACTTCGGCACCAGTAAGCGTTGACGAGTTCAACACCGTAAAGCCTGAGCTGGCTTTGGATGTTACCGTGGAAGGCACTACCGCGAACGTGAAGATGCTGACCAAAAACTTTGAGTTTCTGCCGCTCAACAGCGAGATGACCGACCATACGATGCACGGGCAAGGGCACGCGCATGTATATCTGGATGGTCAACTGAAAGGGAAAGTGGATGAGGCGGAGTTCCTGCTGAAGCAGCTGCCAAAAGGGGAGCATGAGCTTCGTGTAGAGCTTACCTATCACAATCATCTGCCATATAAGGTTGAGCAGGTAAGA
The DNA here is from genome assembly GCA_035644815.1 of Bathyarchaeia archaeon. GTDB lineage: Bacteria > Bacillota > Bacilli > Brevibacillales > Brevibacillaceae > Brevibacillus_F. Next base: position 10,011 of record DASQNU010000230.1, read on the forward strand.
ATGATTGAAATCAAATAATCGTATTGTCCACAGCCGCGCCTGACTAGGCGCTTTTCTTTTTGTGTGAGCTAGGAAAAAAGAAAACGACCACTCGGCAAAAGTATGCCAGGTGGTCGTTCCTAATGTGAAGCGTCTTTATGCTCTAGCTGCTTCAAATGCGGTAATTTTATCCTCGTGCTGCAAGGTGATCCCGATGTCATCCAAGCCGTTCAACAGGCAATAGCGTCGGTACTCATCCACTTCAAAGGAATAGGAGAGTCCTTGCGAGTCTGTTACAGTCCGCGATTGCAAATCAATCGTCAGCTCATAGTCGGAATGTTGCTCGGCACGCTTGAATAATTCTTCGACCTGCTCCTCCGACAGCTTGATCGGCAGGATGCCGTTTTTAAAGCAGTTATTGTAGAAGATATCAGCATAAGAGGGGGCAATGATCGCCCGGAATCCATAGTCCAACAAGGCCCAAGGTGCATGTTCACGTGATGAACCGCAGCCAAAGTTGTTGCGTGCCAGCAGTATGGTAGAGTTTGCATAACGCGGCTGATTCAGGACAAATGTGTCAATGGGCTCACCTTCTGGAGAAAAGCGCCATTCGAAAAAAAGGAATTGTCCGAAGCCAGAACGTTCGATCCGTTTCAAAAATTGTTTTGGAATAATGGCGTCGGTATCTACATTGACTCGATTGAGCGGTGCTGCGATTCCGGTCAGGCTCACAAATGGTTTCATTGGTAGACTTCCTCCTTTTTCTCGGTATACCATTCACGTACATCGACGAAGTGGCCAGCGATAGCTGCTGCTGCTGCCATTTCCGGACTGACCAGATGAGTGCGTCCGCCGCGACCTTGTCGGCCTTCAAAGTTGCGATTGGAGGTAGAAGCACAGCGTTCGCCTGGCTGCAGGATGTCCGGATTCATGGCCAGACACATCGAGCAACCGGATTCCCGCCATTCAAAACCAGCTTCTTGGAAAATATGGTGCAACCCTTCCTGTTCCGCACGTTCTTTTACTGCTTGGGAACCAGGTACGACCATCGCGTGGACGTGAGCGGCTACTTTTCGTCCTTTTGCAACCGAAGCAGCTTTGCGCAAGTCTTCCATTCGGCCATTTGTACAGGAACCGATAAACACGCGATCAATCTTGATCTCACTGATTGGAGTACCAGGAGTCAGATCCATGTAAGCCAATGCATCCCGTGCGGCAGTCTGTTCGTTCGCAGTAGGGAAGGAAGCGGGATCAGGCACAACGCCTGTGATACTTGTACCCATGCCAGGACTGGTTCCCCAAGTCACTTGCGGGGCAATCTCCGTTGCATCAATCTCGACAACGCGATCATAGACAGCCCCTTCATCGGTAGAGAGTTGTTTCCATTTTTCGATAGCTGCCAGGAAGTCCTCTCCTTGAGGAGCGTAGCGGCGTCCTTTCAAGTAGGCAAACGTGGTTTCATCCGGTGCGATCAGACCGGCACGAGCGCCTGCTTCAATCGACATGTTGCAGACGGTCATGCGTTCTTCCATGGTGAGTCCGCGGACCGCTTCTCCGGTATATTCGATGACATAGCCTGTGGCGAAGTCGGTTCCGAATTTTGCGATAATCGCTAAAATTAAGTCTTTAGCAGTGACGCCAAAAGGAAGTTTTCCGTTCACACGCACTTCCAACGTTTTCGGTTTATGCTGCTGCAAGCACTGTGTAGCGAGTACATGCTCCACTTCGCTGGTGCCGATACCGAAGGCAAGAGCGCCAAAAGCTCCGTGTGTGGAAGTGTGGCTGTCCCCGCAGACAATGGTTTTTCCTGGATGAGTAAGTCCGAGCTCCGGTCCGATGACGTGCACGATCCCTTGATCCGGGCTGTTCAGATCGGCCAGCGGAATGCCGAATTCCTCGCAGTTTGCTTGTAATGTCTCCATTTGTTGACGGGAGATCGGATCGGCTACATTGAAACGGTCAAAGGTAGGCACATTATGATCCATGGTAGCGAAGGTCAGATCAGGGCGGCGGACGCGTCGCCCGGCAAGGCGCAATCCCTCAAACGCTTGCGGGGAAGTTACCTCGTGAACCAAATGCAGATCGATATACAAAAGACTTGGTTTCCCGGCTTCTTCATGAATGACGTGCTGATCCCATATTTTCTCGAATAGGGTGCGGGGTTTCATGTTGAATTCCTCCTCTTTACTATCTCTTTTATAGAGTTGTACCATGGCAGGAGCTATAGGTCAAAGATATAATAATTATAGAGGTCATAGGAAATAGTTATGGAGGTTCAGGATGGAGTTCCGACAAATTCGTTATGTACTGGCTGTCGCTCAAGAACATAGCTTTTCCCGTGCGGCAGAGCGGTTGCATCTGGCGCAGCCGTCTTTAAGCCAACAAATCGCCAAGCTGGAAAAAATGTTTGATGTACAGCTCTTTCACCGCCTGCCACAGCATGTGGAGTTGACGGATGCTGGCACCCGCTTTGTGCAGGTGGCCAGTCAAATCATGGATCAGGTGGAGGGGCTGGAACGGGAAATGCGTTCCTATGCTCAAGGGGAAAGCGGGAAGCTTTATGTAGGGAGTTTGCCAATTACCGGAGAATATGTGCTGCCCGAAGTCATTTCCGAGTTTTCACGGCTGTATCCCGGGGTTGAGCTGCAGCTTGTCGAGGAGAGGTCAAGCCAGTTGGAACAGCTACTGGCCCGGGGAATTATCGATGTCAGTCTGCTGACGATGCCGATCACTGAGCCTTCTCTTGCTGTCGAACCTGCGATACGGGAGGAGATCTACCTTGCCCTGCCGCCCGAGCATCCGCTGGCGAATGCCGAGGAGGTTGAATTGGCCAGTCTAGCTGATCAGCCTTTTATCTTATTAAAGGAAGGACAAGGCTTCCGGCAAATCACTTTGACCCTGTGTGAGCAAGCTGGTTTTCGACCGAAAATCGCGTTTGAAAGCAGCAATATCCACACGGTACAATCATTGGTGGCGGCTGGCATGGGCATTTCCTTCGCACCTGCCATGATTACAGATGCGGGCCGGGCCAGCGCGAGACCAGCCTATGTACGGCTGACGACGCGTCCCGAACGGACATTGGTGGTGGCGTATCGCCGTGACCGGCATTTATCCAAACCGGTGAAAGCGTTTATGGATATGCTGTTGCGCGTCGGAAGCAAAGTGTAGAGGACAGGTCGTAGATATGCGACAAGATTGGCAGCTTGTGATACACTATGACAAAGATTGTGAAAGGATGGTTTCCATGAGAGAGGTAAAAACAGAAAACGATTTTCAAGAAGCGATTCAATCCGAGAAGCCGGTTGTCGTAAAATTTTTTACCGATTGGTGCCCGGATTGTCACCGAATCGATCCGTTTATGCCGGAAGTGGAAGAAAACTATAAAGAAAAGATAGATATGATCGCTGTAAATCGTGATACCCTGCCAGAATTAGGGCAAAAATATGATGTGTTTGGCATACCGAGCTTTATCGCGTTTCAAAAAGGAAATGAACTGATCCGCTTTGTCAGCAAATTGGGCAAGAGCCGGGAAGAAATCGAACAATTTTTGGATCGGGTCGTACAAGTTAGTGAAACACTCCAACAAAAGTAAGGAAGACAGCCGATGATTGCATGTAGCAAAACAGGAGAATGGTTGTCCGGAACATTGGGTGCCGAGGATGCAGGGATGCAGCTCGGCATCCTTTTGCGTGAAAAATGGAGATTGCCCAAGAAAACCGTGCATTTACTCTTTCAGCAGAAAGAGGTCTGGCTGCAAGGAGAGCCTGTCGCACAGCATCTAGTGACAGAAGCGGGGCAAGAGATCCGACTTCGCGCATGCCCGCCTGAGCCATTCGGGATCGATCCGGTTGCGGGGAAACTTGAAGTGCTCCATGAAGATGACCATCTGCTCATTGTCAATAAGCCAGCGGGACTGCTCCTGCACCCAACGGAGAAAGAGCATCGCCATACCCTTGATCACTTGGTCGCCGGCTATTTTCAACAACAGGGCATCCAAGCGAAGGTGCGTCATGTACATCGGTTGGATCAGGAAACGTCAGGGGCGGTTCTTTATGCCAAGCATGCGCTGTCATCTGCGTTACTGGATGAGCGCTTGCGGTTGCGCCTTATTAAACGGACCTACCTGGCCTTCGTACATGGGCGCATTGCCAAAAAGTCTGGCACCATCAACGCTCCGATCGGGAAAGACCGTCACCATCCCACACGGCGTAGAGTAAGCCCTGGGGGAGATCCTGCCATTACCCATTATCAGGTGATCAAACAGTACACCCATGCTGCCAAGGTGGAATGTGTCTTGGATACTGGCCGTACACATCAGATACGGGTTCATTTGTCGGATCTCGGGCATCCATTACTGGGAGATACCTTATACGGAGGCAAACCGTCGGGCATTCACAGACAAGCCCTGCATGCGGCAAGCCTGCAACTCGTCCATCCCTTTGGTGAGAAGCACATTCGAGTGGAGTGTCCACTTCCGGAAGAAATGCTTCGATTACAACAGCAATTGGAAGAGTAGCTCACAAAATCTGGCTTCCCTATACGCGCATTTCACCGCCAGCTTGAATAGACTGCCAGTGAGAAACGCCAAGAGGGTGTTGAAATGAACAAAGTAAAGATTGGGATCTTGACCTCGCGGGTGGGAAGCAGATTTTCTGAGCCTCGTTACTTCCGTCAATTAATTCAAGAAGGAGCCCGTCTTGGGTGCCAGGTATTCCTTTTTTCTCCGAAAGACGTCGAAGTTACCAGCCACACCATCTATGGCTATGTCCCGGCTGAAACAAAGGGCTGGGTCCGCCGTAGAGCAACCTGGCCCGATGTGGTGATTGATCGCTATCGATATTCACCGACAGCCGCTTTTCAACGCTACGTAGACTTTCGCAAACGAAAGCTGTTTCCTTATGCCAATAACCGATTAGCCAACAAATGGAAGGTTCACCAAGTCCTGATCAAAGACGAACGGATGCATCCCTGGCTACCTGATACGTTACGATTTAACAAGGCGGCACTCCGCAGCATGCTCAAGAAACACTCACAGCTATATGTGAAGCCAGCTAACGGTACAGGCGGAAGGGGGATATTGAAGATCGAGCGTACAGCGACAGGGTATCATCTGTTGGGACGCGATCAAAACCGGGTGAAGCGCTCGATTCGCACAAATAAGCTATCAACGTTACTCCCAAAAGTCGAACGCTGGGTGAATCATGGGTATTATATTATCCAACAGGGTCTTGCACTTGATTTGAAACCGGGTAGATCGGTGGATATGCGACTCCTCTTGCAAAAAAATCAAAAAGGGGAGTGGACGATAACGGGACATGGAATTCGCGTAGGGGGCGAAAAAAGCGCAACCTCCAACCTCCATGGAGGCGGTAAAGCAGTCGATTCGATCCGTTTTCTTGCTTCCCGATTCAATGAAGACAGGGCCAAGGAAATCGTTGCAGAATGTGAACAGCTGGGATATCAAACAGCGGCTACAATAGAAGGCCATTTTGGACGCATGCTGGAGCTGGGGCTGGATATTGGGATTGATACGGATGGCCGTGTCTGGTTAATTGAAGTGAATCCGAAGCCGGGCAGAGAAATTTTCAAGGAGCTCGGGCAATTGGCACTCTATCGTCAGGCGATCCGCAAACCGCTGCAGTATGCCATGCACATCGCGAGCACTCTTTAAAGATGACAGTTATCACGAATAGGATTTGACTCCCCTTGAGTCTAGCAAGAGCCATTTTAATCGGAGAGTCTTTCGGTTGAAATCGATCATTGGGTATGGTAAGATACTTGTAATTTCATGAATGGAGTTGAAAAGTGTAATGGATTCTTCTTGCTAATGAAGGTATAAAACATCAAAGCGATTATTTCGCATGTTTTATTCTTTATATGCAAGAAAGTTACTACACTTTTCACTCAAACGGATATACCCTTATCTGACTCCACGGCGTGGTGTTAGATTTGCTGTATGGATTTGAGCTGCGAGAAAGTAACTTTCTTGCAGCTTTCTTTATTTTTCATACAGGGGGATGATGTTATGTCATTAATCCAAGTTACCAACCTGACCTTTGCCTATGATGGCAGTTTCGATAACATATTTGAGAATGTGAGCTTTCAAATCGATACCGATTGGAAATTGGGATTTACAGGAAGAAATGGGAGAGGGAAGACGACGTTCCTCAACTTGTTGCTGGGAAAATATGAATACAGCGGCAAGATCTCAGCGAATGTCGGTTTTGAATATTTTCCTTTTCTCGTCGAAAACAAACAACAGAATACCCTTGATGTCATCAACGACATGCTTCCAGATTACCAACACTGGGAATTGCTGCGTGAATTGTCATTGCTGCAGGTATCTGAGGATGTGTTGGATCGGCCCTTTGATACATTGTCCAACGGAGAGCAGACCAAAGTGATGTTGGCCGCCTTATTTTTGAAGGAAAATAGCTTTCTGCTGATTGATGAACCAACGAATCATCTTGACTTGCATGCAAGAAAACTTGTAAGTGAATATCTCAATACGAAAAACGGGTTTATTCTGGTGTCTCATGACCGAGCGTTTCTGGATAACTGTGTAGATCATATTCTTTCTATTAATAAGACCAACATCGACATTCAAAAAGGGAATTTCTCCGAGTGGTGGGAAAATAAAAAGAGACAAGATCAATATGAGCTTGCAGAAAACGAAAAGCTGAAAAAGGACATTAAACGCTTATCAGAATCTGCCAAGCGAACGAGCAACTGGTCACATGAAGTAGAAAAAACAAAAAATGGCACCAGAAATTCCGGTTCCAAGGTGGATAAAGGGTATGTCGGTCACAAGGCAGCCAAAATGATGAAGCGCTCGAAATCAATGGAGCAAAGGCAGCAATCCGCGATTGAGGAAAAGGCTAAGCTTCTGAAGAACATTGAAAACCAGGAAAGCTTAAAGATTTCACAACTTGCTTATCATAAAAACCAGCTTGCCCTACTTGAACATGTTTCGGTTCATTATGGCGAGAAAATGGTATGCACAGATGTCAGTTTTACGATTGAGCAAGGTGATCGGATTGCGCTTGCAGGTAAAAACGGCTCCGGGAAATCAAGTATCATCAAACTGATTTACGGTGAGGAAATAGACTATACGGGTACTTTCAGAAAGGGAAGCCAGCTGAAAATATCCTATGTTTCACAGGATACCTCACATTTACAAGGCAATTTAACGGTCTACGCCAGAAGCAATGGAATTGACGAAAGCCTGTTTAAATCGATTTTACGAAAGCTTGATTTTTCCCGAGTACAATTTGAGAAGGATATGTCAGCTTTTAGCGGCGGGCAAAAAAAGAAAGTCCTGATTGCGAAAAGCCTTTGTGAGAACGCTCATTTGTATATTTGGGATGAACCGCTTAATTTTATCGATGTGATTTCGCGGATGCAAATTGAAGAGTTACTGCTTGAATATGCACCGACCATTCTGTTTGTAGAGCACGACAGTGAATTTTGCAAAAATATCGCTACAAAGATCATTGAACTCTAACGAAGGTAAGACAAAAGGAAGCACGCCAGTGGTGCTTCCTTTTTTATGTTAGCATTGCTCCAGCTTTGGAGGAACACGATACTTGGTGGCTTGCTCGAACGCATACGCGATGCGAATCAGCTGTGGCTCACTGTAGGCTTTCCCGGTAAAGGTGATCCCCAACGGTTTGCCATCAGGCGTATATCCGGCAGGTACCGTTATAGAAGGATATCCTGCCTTCGCGGCGATTCCAGCACCGTAGTTGGCAGGAAAGACAAGAGCATCCAGTCCGTGTTCGGCTAATGATGCATCGATGCCATCCGTTTGTGAATCGTACAGATCACGCATCCTGCTTTCCAGATATGCCGGTTCGGTGAGTGTCCCGCTTGTGGCTTCCGCTCGTTCGAGAATGGTTTGCCCGTGGCGGAGAGCTTGTTCGGCATGCTCCTCATTGAACCGAATGATATCCGCTAGACTGCGGATTGGCCAATGATCGGGCAGGGCGCGTAAGTAAGCGTTCAGGGCAGGCTTAAATTCGTGCAGCATTACTTCCAAGTCTACCGCTAACCGAGAGGAGGAAGGAATGGTCACAGGATCGATCACATTCGCCCCTTGTTGAGCGAGTACGCGAATGGCTCGCTCCATCAAAGCATGCTGATCGTCATCCAAATAATCAAAGTAGACAGTGCGGGCAATACCCAGACGAGCACCTGATAAACCGCGAGGATCCAAAAACGGGGTGTAGTCTGTATAGGCACGCCCTACGCTGGCTGCGGTGATCGGGTCTGCTTGATCGACTCCTGTCATGGCTCCGAGCAGAATCGCTGCATCTGCGACAGTTCTTGCCATCGGGCCAGCGGTGTCCTGACTGAAGGAGATCGGAATGATACCGGTCCGGCTGATAAGTCCGACTGTCGGTTTGATTCCCACAACCGAATTAGCGCTGGCAGGACTCAGAATGGAGCCGGATGTTTCCGTGCCAATTGCGACCATTGCCAGGTTAGCCGCTAAAGCCACCCCCGAACCCGAGCTCGAGCCACCTGTATCAAAGATTCCCGGGCCATACGGGTTTTGTACCTGACCGCCACGCGAGCTATAACCATTTGGCATATTGTCGGTCATGAAATTGGCGAATTCCGTGAGATTGGTTTTGCCCAGGATTACGGCACCCGCCTCGCGAAGCCGTTCGACCACAAACGCGTCTTTTGCTGCATAAGAATCGGCTAACGCCAACGAACCTGCACTTGTATGCATCTTGTCAGCCGTATCGATGTTATCCTTGATCAGGACAGGGATACCATGCAGAGGTCCCCGAGGCCCACGCAGCTTGCGTTCATGATCAAGCGCTTCGGCAATCTGATACGCTTCGGGATTCCATTCCAGGATCGCGTTTAAATGGATGCCAGCTTTATCATAGGCTGCAGCTTGTTTCATATAAAAGCGGACCATATCACAAGCAGAGAGTTCTCCGTCTGCCATTCTTTCCTGTACCTGCGAAATCGTCGCTTCAACCAGCCATGAATCCTTCATTCGGCTCTCCCCTTGTCCAATTCGATCTTGTAACGAGCATACCACATTCCATTCATGAAAAAAGAGGAAAAGCGCTGTGCAAGTGTAAAGAGGGAAGAGAATCCTCTTTTATAGAAATAGCAAAGGCTCCGTCAGGAAGGGACGGAGCCTTTATTGTAGTTGTGCTTATAAAATTAAGCCTGTTGCATCTTCTGTTCTTCCAGTAACTTTTGCTCTTCGACGTAGCGGTTGCGCGGATGCTCCTCGCATTCTTTGGAGCAGGAGCGTTTATGTTTAGGTTCACACTCCGTGCAGACGATATGCTGCAGGTTGCATTCCGGATTGGCGCAGTTCACATATCGGTCTTCTTTCTTACCGCAGTGGTAGCAAGTGCCGACGACAACTTCTTCTACCTGGTTGATTGGAACGGAGATGCGCTCATCAAATACATAGCATTTTCCGTCAAACAGCTGACCTTTAACTTCCGGATCTTTTCCGTACGTTACAATTCCGCCATCAAGCTGGTATACCTCTTCGAAGCCTTCGCGAAGCAGGATGCCGGACAATACTTCACAGCGAATTCCGCCCGTGCAGTAGGTGAGTACTTTTTTATCTTTGTACTTGCTGAAGTTTTCGCGAATCCACTCAGGAAACTCACGGGAAGATTCGACTTCTGGGCGAATGGCGCCGCGGAAATGACCGATGTCATACTCGTACGCGTTGCGGCCATCAAGAACAACGACATCTTCGCGTTGCAGCATTTCGTACCACTCAGCTGGCTTCAGATGTTTGCCGGTCAGGCGGTTTGGATCGACTTTTTCGTCCAAGCGCCACGTAACGAGCTCAGGCTTGTGACGGACAAACATTTTTTTGAAGGCGTGGCCGTCTGCTTCATCGATCTTGATCGGCATATCAGCAAAACGAGGATCTTTCCGGAGTTGAGCGATGTATTCGTCGGTTTGCGCCATCGTTCCGGATACTGTGCCGTTCAATCCCTCTTCTGCCACGATAATGCGGCCTTTCAGCCCAATATCTTTACACATTTGCAGATGGGCGGCTGCAAATTCTTCTGGATTTTCGATAGGGACGTATTTGTAATAAAGCAAGATACGGTATGGTTTTTGTTCCATCTGTTAATCACCTCTGGTTTTACGTTATTTCATATAAGGAACGAACGAATACGCTCGTTTTTGATTGAAGATCCTCTACAGAAAGATTATTTTACATGATTGCCCCGCTATTTGTCTATGGGAGAGGCTGGAGATGTTTATTTTGCGGGAATAGCGAAGAATTTGTCGATTTTTCGTTTGCATTTTTGGCCGAGTGTGCTAATAGCAGATTTTAGATGAAAATCAATATCTAGTATTTGCTTTGTCGAAAAATTTATACCATACCCATATGTTGATTGATTCACTCTCTTTGTGTTAACTTAATCACTATACCTAGTACATCCTCATCGACAACATTTTTCATTTTACTAGAGTTTATTCTCGTAAGGAGTGTCCAGAGCATGACCATTGCGACCATTAGCATCGTGAAGCGTAACGGAGAGAGAGAAGACCTGCGTGTTGACAAGCTGAAAAAAGTGATCGGCTATGCATGCGCAAGCTATCCAAACTGCGATCCGTTGGAGCTTGAATTAGATTCTCATCTGCAATTCCGTGACGGCATGACCACCAAAGAAATTCAACGTACCGTCATTCAAGTGGCAGTAGAGAAGACAAGCGTCGAAAATCCGGATTGGCAATTCGTTGCGGCAAGATTGCTCGCTTATGATCTATACAAGGATGCGGCGATCAATCGCAATTATCGCGGCCATTTCGGGTACGGCGACTTTACCCAATTGATCCATACGCTCACGGAACAAGGCCTCTATGGTTCCTATCTGTTGGAAACTTACTCTGACGAGGAAATTGCCGAACTCGGGGCATACATAAAGCCGGAGCGTGACCAGCTGTTTAATTATGCCGGTCTGCGTCTGTTGGCGGATCGTTATATGATTAAAAACCGCGACGGCGGCGTGATGGAACTGCCGCAGGAGCGATTCATGGTAATTGCCATGCACTTGGCAAGCAAAGAAAAGGATCGCGTCAAACACGCGAAAGACTTCTACGATGTCCTGTCGAAGCTGGAAATCACCGTAGCGACACCGACTTTGGCCAATGCCGGAACTCCTTTCCACCAATTGTCTTCCTGCTTCATCGATACGGTAGATGATTCCCTTGCCAGCATTATGAACACGGCCAATGCAACCTCCATGGTTTCCAAATTTGGCGGTGGCGTAGGTATTTACTTGGGCAAGGTGCGCAGCCGCGGTTCTTCCATCCGTGGACACAAGGGAGCGTCAGGCGGTATCGTTCCTTGGACACGTCTGTACAATCAGATCGCGATCAGCGTTGACCAGCTTGGTACGCGTGCAGGAGCGTTTGCTATCTATTTGGATATTTGGCATGCAGACATTTTGGACTTCTTGAACTTGAAGACCAATAACGGGGACGATCGCATGAAGGCTCATGACATTTTCCCGGGTGTATGTATCCCAGATCTGTTTATGGAAAAGGTAAAAGAGCGCGGCAGTTGGTATCTGTTTGATCCGCATGAAGTCCGTGAAGTGATGGGCTTCTCGTTGGAGGACAGCTTTGGCGAAGAATTCAGCAAGCGCTATGAGCAGTGTGTACTGGAGCCTCGCCTCACCATTAAGACAGAGATTCCTGCCATCGAGATCATGAAACGGATCATGTCGAGTGCGTTTGAAACGGGAACACCATTTATTTTCTTCCGTGACACTGTAAATCGTGCGAATCCAAACAAGCATGCCGGCATGGTGTACTCCTCCAACCTGTGCACGGAAATCATGCAAAATATGAGTCCGACTACGCTGATCAGCGAAGAAGTAGAAGATGGCGAAATTGTAACGCGTCAAAAACCAGGTGATTTTGTCGTGTGCAACCTATCATCGCTGAATCTGGGACGTGTAAATTCCTTTGAGGATATCGCTCGTATCGTGCCGATTCAAATGCGGATGCTGGACAATGTAATCGATCTGAACTTCTATCCAGTGAAGCAAGCGCAGCAAACGAATAAAAAGTATCGTGCGGTTGGGTTGGGTACAAGCGGATATCATCAGTACTTGGCGCAAAACGGCGTGAAATGGGAAAGTGAAGAGCATATTGAAGTAGCGGACAAGCTGTATGAGGAAATTTCTTACCATGCGATCAAAGCATCCATGGAAATTTCCAAAGAGAAAGGGCATTATCCGGTATTTGAAGGCAGTGAATGGCAGACTGGGGAATACTTTGCACAGCGTGGCTATGAAAGCGAGCGTTGGAAAGAGCTTCGCCAGCAAGTAACGGAGAACGGCATGCGCAATGCTTGGACGTTTGCGGTAGCGCCGACCGGAACTACGAGCCTGATCGCTGGTTCCACAGCTTCCACCGACCCGGTATATGCCAAATTCTTCATTGAAGAAAAGCGGAACGGAAACATCCCGCAAACAGCTCCAAACCTGAATGAAAAAACATTCTTCTACTACAAGGAAGCGCATCGTATCGATCAAATCTGGTCGATTCGTGCAGCGGGCGCAAGACAACGTCATATTGACCAGGCTCAATCCTTCAACCTGTACATCACACCGGATATTACGGCGCCTCAGTTCCTTGATCTGTATATTCAGGCATGGGAAAACGGCTTGAAAACCATTTACTACGTCCGTAACCAATCCGTAGAAGTGGAAGATTGTGTGAGCTGCTCTGCTTAAGAACAATTAATCGAGGTGTAATGAATCATGGATTTGCAAAAGAAACGCTTGTTTAACGAGGAAGGCCAACGCGGCACCCAGCGTCTGATCGGTGGAAATACTACCAATCTGCGCGAGTGGAACCGCATCAAATATCCGTGGTCGGCGAAGCTGTACCGCACCATGCTTAATAACTTCTGGATTCCTGAGGAAGTTCCGCTTGCGAGCGATGCCAAGCAGTTCGAGACGTTGTCCCCGGCAGAGCGCCGTGCGTTTGACAAGACGATTTCATTTTTGAACTTCCTGGACTCCATTCAATCGGAGAACCTGCCGAATATCTCGGATTACGTGACAGCACCGGAAGTGAATTCTTTGTTGAACATCCAGACATTTCAGGAAGAGATTCATGCCCAATCGTACAGCTATATTCTCGATTCGGTATGCTCCCCGGCAACACGTGACAATATTTACGATGAGTGGCGCACGGATAAACGCTTGCTGGAGCGCAACAAGTTCATCGCCGATCTGTATCAGCAATTTGTCGATCAACCGAATGATCGCAACTTCCTGCGTACCGTGATGGCCAACTATTTGCTGGAATCCCTGTATTTCTATTCCGGATTCTCCTTCTTCTACACCTTGGCGCGTCAAGGAAAGATGACAGGTACTGCTACGCTGATCAAGTACATCCAACGTGATGAGTTGACCCACGTCGTGTTGTTCCAAAATATGTTCCGCGAGCTTCGGGTGGAAAATCCGGACATGTTCACCCCTGATTTGATCGATGAGCTCCGTGAGATGATGCGTACGGCAGTTCAACACGAAACAGGCTGGGGTCAATACATTACGAACAATGAGATTCTCGGTCTTAATAACGATATCATCGAACGCTATATCAAGTATTTGTCCAACCAGCGCTTGAAGGCACTCGATATCGAGATCTTGTATCCGGAACAGGTGGAGCATCCGATGAAATGGGTGGACTCCTTCGCCGATATGAACAGCACCAAAACCGATTTCTTTGAGCAAAAAGTGACCAACTACACAAAATCTAGCGGATTGAACTTTGGTGATCTGTAAGGTTCCCTGGCCCAGGCAAAAGGAGAGAAGATTCAAATGAACAACAGTCAACGAGTGACTGTTCCGGTGCGTGTGCTTCGTTTACATGAAGCAGCGGTCATTCCGAAATATGCAAAAGCTTTGGATGCAGGATTTGATCTGGTTGCCATCGAGGATACGTTGGTGGCTCCGGGCGAAACAGCCAAGATCAGGACAGGACTTGCCTTCGCTATTCCAGATGGATATGAGCTGCAGGTAAGACCGCGCTCCGGGATCAGCGCCAAAACCAAGCTGCGGATCAGCAATGCGCCAGGAACAATCGACGCCGGCTATCGGGGAGAAGTGCAGGTTCTGATTGACAACATTCGTACGGCAAGTGGAATGCAAGGCAACGAATGCTTCGATATCAGTGAACAACCAGTACAACTCGATGCTCCCGCAGATCGCCATGCCTACCTGATTCGAAAAGGTGACCGGATTGCACAAGGCGTAATCAGTATCGTACCCATTGCCCAGTTTGAAGAGGTAGCGGAACTGGATGAAACCGAACGTGGAACAGGCGGATTTGGAAGCAGCGGCATAAAGGCATAAAAATAACACCCGTGATTTCGTGGATACAGCGAAAGTCACGGGTGTTTCTTGTTTACTCTCCACGTTGTTTCGAACGCATCGTTTCTTTGCTTACCGTAGTGGATGCACGGGTTTGGGATGGGTTTTCCTTTCCGCCCTGTTCATTTTTGACGCCATTTTGCTTGGACATGGGATTTCACCTCGCTTTACAGAGGAATCATTGCGCCTATAGTGTTTCCTGTCTGATAAAACATATTGCTCTTTTTCACAAGTGCCTCTATAATTTCCCCGAGACATCAGGAAATGAAAAGGATGGGTACAGCATGACATGGGATGTATTGACCATCATGGGGACGATTGCATTCGCGATTAGCGGAGCGATTGTGGCGATGGAAGAGGAATACGACATTTTGGGTGTATTTATTTTAGGACTTGTGACCGCTTTTGGTGGGGGAGTCATACGGAACCTGTTGATTGGGATCCCGGTTGCAACCTTGTGGGAGCAGGGATTGCTATTGAAAACGGCATTGTTGGCCAGTTTGTTTGTGTTTTTTCTGCCGATCAAGCTGATTCAGCGATTGAATAAATGGGTGACTTTCTTTGATGCGATCGGCCTGGCTGCTTTTGCGATTCAAGGTGCGCTCTATGCGACCCAGATGAATCACTCCATTAGCGCTGTGATCGTGGCCGCGATCCTGACCGGTAGCGGAGGAGGGATTGTCCGCGATGTGCTTGCAGGAAGAAAACCGCTGGTGTTACGAGACGAGATTTACGCTTTTTGGGCGATGCTGATCGGATTTGTCATTGGAATCGGAAAAATTAACGAACAAGATACTATGCTGCTCTATACGATCTTTGGCGCCGGCGTTCTATTCCGGATGCTATCGGTTTATTATCAATGGCGTCTGCCGCGTCGTTCGCTGCACTTGGCGCAAAAGGATAGGTCGTAAGCAACGGCATATTTGTAGTATGATGGTTCCATGACAATGATTTGGAAGGAGAGAGCGCAAAATGAAAATGCGTGTTTCTGCCGTACAGTACCACCTACATACGATCAAGAGCTTTTCCGAATTTGCCGCACAGGTCGAGCACTATGTTAAAACAGCCGAAGAATTCGGATCTGATTTTGTCCTTTTTCCGGAATTGTTTACGACCCAGCTCATGTCGATTGGGGATGGAGACAGGACCGCGTTGGATATACAGGAGCTGCCCAATTTCACAGAAGATTATGTTTCTCTTTTCACCGAGCTGGCAAAAAGCACAAAGATGCATCTGATCGGGGGCACCCATATTATTCGTGAGGGTGACCGCCTCTACAATACAGCTTATCTGTTCTATCCGGACGGACGGATTGGCACACAGAAAAAGCTGCATATTACCCCTACAGAAGTAAAAGAATGGGATATGGCTGCGGGAGACTCCCTGCAGATCTTTGATACGGAAAAAGGCAGGATCGCGATCCTGATCTGTTATGATATCGAGTTCCCGGAAATCGTGCGCATGGCCAAAGCGAGAGGCGCAGATGTGATCTTTTGTCCTTCTTGCACGGATGACCGTCATGGTTTTCACCGCGTGCGCTATTCCTGTCATGCACGAACCATTGAAAACCAGGTCTATGTTGTGACCACGGGCACAGTGGGTTCCTTGCCAACCGTAGATTTTATGAGGGGGAACTTTGGACAAGGAGCGATCCTTACTCCTAATGACGTACCATTCCCACCACGTGGCATTATGGCGGAAGGAGAAATCAATGACGATATGATCATTACAGGGGATCTGGACCTGACCTTACTCCATCAGGTAAGAGAAAGCGGTTCGGTAACTACCTGGCGTGATCGTCGGATTGACCTGTATCCAGACTGGAAATAGGGGGTGGCGATGCTGTACTGGAAAGAGTTTTATGCCTACGGCGGCGACAAACCGGTAAAAGCGGTAATCCGCAATTATCAAAAAGAGGATTTCCCAGCCTTAATCGATATCCAAAGGGAGAGTTTTCCGCCTCCCTTTCCCTCTGAGCTGTGGTGGAATGAAGAGCAGCTGACCAATCACGTTACACTGTTTCCAGAAGGGGCACTGTGCGTGGAGGTAGAGGGGCGTCTGGTCGGTTCCATGACCGGACTGGTGGTAGACTTTGATCCAGCGCATGCCGAGCATACTTGGGAGGAAATCACGGATCACGGGTATATCCGCAATCACCAACCGAACGGCAATTGTTTGTACGTCGTAGACATCTGCGTACGTCCTGGTTATCGTGCTTACGGATTTGGGAAATGGCTCATGCAATCCATGTATGATGTGGTGATCCAGCAGGGGTTGACCAGACTGCTGGGGGGTGGACGCATGCCAGGCTACGGAAAAGTGGCCGATCAGCTCACACCACAACAATACCTGGATGAGGTGCTTCAGGGGGCAAGAAAAGACCCGGTGATCAGCTTTCTGCTCCGCTGCGGTCGGACACCTTTGCAAGTCGTGCCCAATTATCTGGAAGATGAAGAATCACGCAATTATGCGGTGCTCATGGAATGGAAAAACCCATTCCGGAACAAACATACAGGGGGGCTATAAATGGAATACATACGCATTACGCATATCGATGATCCGTTGTTTACACAAATGCACCAGTTGATGCAAACGGTGTTTCCCGCTGAAGAGGTGCTCGATTTTGAACTGTGGAGAGAACCGTTGGAAGACCCGGGCATCCGTGTGTTTGTAGCGGTACATGAGGGGAAAGTGGTTGGTGCGACAGAATATCGCTATTATGAGGATCTGAATGTAGCCATGACCGATTTCACGATCATTGGCAAAGAAGGTCTGGGCATCGGGCGTTTCTTGGCTCGTAAACGTAAGGATGATCTGATCGCGCTGGCGAAAACCGCTGGCCAAGAAATCTTTGGCATGTTCGCCGAAATTTACGATCCTTACCGGGCAGGTGTTCACACTTTTGGCGGTATCAAGCCGATGGATCCGTTTGTGAGACGGGAAGTGTTGTCCCATCTCGGCTACAAGCGACTGGATTTTCCGTATGTACATCCATCCTGGCAAAATGATGGGGAAGCGGTGTCTGAACTTGACCTCTGCTTCATGCCATTCAACGAAGAAACCAATGAACTTCCAGCAAGTTTGATCAGTACATTCCTCAAGCGCTACTATGCGGTGTTGCCGAACAAACCTAAAGCGTGGCTCGACATGGTGGATGGACTTGATGCAAAAGAAAGCATCAGTTTGTTGCCGATCTAATGCGTCAAAGCGTATGTAAGCGGTGGAAGATGCCGTGCATACGCTTTTTTCCTGAAAGGGAGGAATGCTTATTGAAGGCAGCGAATACGGCAAAATTACTCGTTCAGCTGGTGATTCTGATTCAGCTCCTTTGGTACAGTGGTTGGCTGCCTGCGAATGTTACGACTTGGTTTCAGCTGGCATCGCTTGTACTTCTGGCAGCGGTACTCTTTGTATTACGAAAAAAACGCAAGAGGCCGCGGAAAAAGCCTGCAGTGAAGGAGAAGATGGAAGAGGCGGCCAAGGAATGACATCATTTCGTATACAGTTGACGTAATTTGCTGAATATTGTTCTAAGCTGGTCAGGTGATTTAACTGATTCTTTTGTGATATAGTGTAAGGAATACATAAAAATAATTTTAATGGAGGTAGAGACATGAATTTGCGCTGGAATTTGGATGCGCTCTATACATCGTTTGATGCCCCTGAGTTTGTACAGGACTGGAAATCATACGAAAATGAAATGAAGTCACTGCAAGAATGGGCAGTGGCTTCGTTGACAGATACCTCTGACGCGGCGGCAAAAATGGAAGCCTATATTGCAAAGCTTACACGAAGCCTGCAGCTTCAATACCGGATGATGAGCTTTGCCGAATTGACGGTCAGTACCGATGCCAAGAATGAAAAAGCATTGCAAGTGATCGAGCAGCTGGAAGAAAAAAGCGTGGGCTTGGTAGAGCCGTCCGTCTTGTTCCAAAAGTGGATCGGGGGAGTAGAGAATCTTGATCAGGTCATCAGCTCCTCTGCCTTGTTGGAAGAGCATCGGTTCTTTTTGCAGGAAAATGCGGCGAAGAGCAAACATTTGCTGAGTGATAAAGAAGAAATCCTGCTCGCCAAAATGAAAAACACTGGATCCAATGCGTGGGCGAAGCTGCAGGAGCTGCTGACCTCTACACTGCTCGTGGATATTACGATTGATGGAGAAGAAAAGCAGCTGCCTTTGCCTGTCGTACGCAACATGGCGTATGAAAAGGATGCCAATCTGCGCAAAACCGCGTATGAGGCTGAGCTTCGGGCGTACAAAAAGATTGAAGAATCATCGGCAGCAAGCTTGAACGGGATTAAGGGCGAAGTCATCACGGTCGCAAAACTGCGTGGATACGAATCCCCGTTGGCCAAAACCTTGGATGATTCCCGTATGGATATGGAAACCTTGGAAGCAATGCTGACCGCGATGCGTGAGAGCCTGCCCGCATTCCGCAAGTACTACCGGAAAAAAGCGGAGCTGCTTGGCCATCAAAATGGGCTTCCGTTTTATGATCTGTTTGCCCCTATGGGTGAAGTCAATATGACTTTTACCTATCAAGAGGCGCGGGATTTTATCGTGAAGCACTTCGGAAGCTTTAGCGAAAAGCTCGCTAACTATGCTGCCACCGCCTTTGACAACCAATGGATTGATGCGGAGCCGCGCGAAGGGAAACGCGGGGGGGCTTTTTGTTCCAATCTGCATATGATCAAGGAAAGCCGGATTCTTTCGAACTTTACCGGCAGCTATAATGATGTGAGCACATTGGCGCATGAACTCGGACACGGCTATCATGGCGATGCATTGGTCGATGAAGCGTTCCTCAACAGTGATTATCCGATGCCGATCGCGGAGACAGCTTCGATTTTCTGCGAGACGATCATTGCGACCGCTGCCATGAAAAATGCTTCGGATGAAGAAGTATTTGCTATTTTGGAGAATGATATCTCCGGCTCTGGCCAGGTGATTGTGGATATTTACAGCCGTTATCTGTTCGAAACGGAATTGTTCAAACGCCGTCAGGAAGGCTCTGTACCTGTAAAAGAGCTGAAAGAAATCATGCTTTGGGCACAGAAGGAAGCATACGGAGACGGACTGGATCCGAATGTCCTGCATCCGAATATGTGGACGTGCAAGCCACATTATTATTATGCAGATTACAACTTTTACAATTTCCCATACGCATTTGGCTTGCTTTTTGCAAAAGGCTTGTATGCCGTATATCTGCAGCGGGGAGAGGCATTTGTAGAGCAGTATGATCAGCTTCTGTCCGTGACAGGCAAAATGAACATTGCTGATGTCGCGAAGATAATGGACGTAGATGTGCGCAACGTTGACTTTTGGCGTGGCTCTTTGCGCTTGATTGAAGAAGACATCGAGAAATGGATCCGTTTGAAATAACATCTCCTGCTTAGTAAAAAACGCCCAATCAGGGCGTTTTTTGCGTTTACCAAAGGGAAGCCAGTAATCGCTGATCAAATAGATTGGTATCGATCGGACAGGAACGGGAGTCGCGTCCGTACTGCCATCCGTAGACCGTAGAGGCACAAGGGGGCTTTGCCGGCTGGAAAGCGGGGGCATTCTCTTCCCGAGTGACACCAGGCTCGGGCTCTGCACTCCATAAGACAGCCTGTTGGGACACCCGCTTATCGTTCGCGACTGCTTGACAGTAAGCATTTCGAAAATCGCCGCGGACCGGGTCACAGTAGATGCCTGGCCGATAACCGCTGGGATACATGGCGTTAACCCATCCGCGGATCCACGCTTCGTCGATATTGAAAAAGCGTTCTACATTG
Source organism: Bathyarchaeia archaeon (assembly GCA_035644815.1). Classification (GTDB taxonomy): domain Bacteria; phylum Bacillota; class Bacilli; order Brevibacillales; family Brevibacillaceae; genus Brevibacillus_F. The sequence goes on from DASQNU010000230.1 coordinate 30,164, forward strand.
GCAAAGAGAAAAATGCCCTTGGGCGCACGCAACCGTCGTGCATGAAAGATGGCATTTCTGGCGACAATTTGGCCGCGCTGGTAACCAACCGCTTCACGAAATAGATTATAAATGGGAAGAATTTTGATGCCCTGCCGGTGGATATAATTGATCTCTGACTGGGTAAGTCCTTCGGATGCATTGGGTACAGTGGTCAGGTAACGCCCCCACACTCTTGGTTTGCCAAAGTTGCGCAATACACACTGATAAAGATCTGGCGTCACATTTGTGGCAGAATCAACGCCCCATACAGTTGCCATCGCATTCCCTCGCTTTTCTCTGGCTGTCTTTGCTGTCATACGTATATGCGCAGAATGCGTGCGGTGTTCGCCTAGAAAAGGAATAGGTGCAGGTGAGGGAGGAAAAGCTAAGTGCAGAATAAAATTTGAGGTGAGTGAAGGTGAATGGATTGCAACTAGTAGACCTTCTGAGGGAAACAGAAAACAAGATGCTTCATCTTCATAAAGCGATCGACAAGGTGAGCACGGAACCGGAATTTAAAGAGTCCGTCAGCGTGCTTACGGAAGTGGTGAGGGATTATCAACAGCAGATGGATAAAGTGAAATCCGCGTTAAGCAATATTCAAGTGGGAAACAATCAGCATCAGGATCATCAGCATCAGCAAGGGCAGCAACAGGAGCAGCAATAAAATGAAGAACAGGAAAAACCGCCAGCATGCAGACTACTGGCGGTTTCATCATGAATTACGAAAATCCAAACGTTAATTCCAATTCAAATACCGCTTCACACCATAGAATGGATACAGCTTATTCATATTTTCCACTTTTTCAAAGCGTACTTGATCCCCATTTGCATGGACCATCGTACCGTTTCCGAGATAGAGGGCCACATGTGAGACTGTACCGCGGTTCAGGGCATCATAGAAGAGAAGATCCCCAGGCACCGCTTTTTCGTACGGAATTTCTTCCCCGGAAGCGAATTGCTCTTCAGAAGTGCGCGGAATTCTGACGCCTAGTTTGGCCATGACATAAGAGGTAAATCCACTGCAGTCAAAGCCATCCAAGGTCGTCCCGCCTAGTCGATAAGGAATACCCAATAATGGTTGAATAATCGGCATGAGTTCTTCAGCGTCGGCATTTCCCATGACAAATTCATGGTTAACCGGGTTAGGAGTTGCTTTAGGCAGCTCGGCAGCCACAAATTCGGCGGATACATAGGCGGTCACACCATTGTATCGGACGGTAATCCATGCCGTTCCTTTTTCGACGACATCCAGCTGCATTCCATAAGAAACTTTTCCGACGATTGCGCTTTCCGTAGAAGGGAAGGCACGGACGTTCAGACTGGGTACAGTAACGAAAAGCTTTGTTGGTTCCGCCGCCTGTAAAGCTTGCACCTCTTGCACTCCCTGCTCTTGCACATTTGAACTAGGAGTTAGACCCAGAAAGGCCGGCGGTTGAGAGGCAGGAACATCGTTTTGGAAGCCCTCTGCTGCTGCAGGATTGGGGCCCACACCCGGAATCGAGAGGACTTGTCCAATTGACAAACGATCTGATGGCAGCTGATTGAGTGTGAGCAACTGATCAGGCGTCGTTTGATATTGTCTGGCTATTTTGGAGAGCGTATCTCCTTGTACGACGGTATACGTATCTGCCCATACCGGAAGCGGTAAAGACAGAAGAACCGTTGACAGGAAGACAAAAGAACATGTTTTTCGCATAGGATCACCACAATCGTGTCATAAGTTGTCAATAAGACAAATTGTACCGGATATTTGTCGAGGAATCTATGAAAATATGAATGAAAACCCGAAAAATCGTTCTTTTTTCACAAACCGTGTTGTTCATAAAATAGTCAACGTTCCGTCAACGATCGTTCACAGCTTCCTTCCAAAAAATTGAGATTTCCACTGTAAGATGGAACTAGAACATCGAAGGAAAGAAGGGTGAATGATGAAGAAATCAATGCTTTTTTCGTCCGTGCTTGCGGCAGCACTGATCTTTACCGGATGCTCCAACGAGGCGAAGCCGGCAGCAGAATCTACAGCAGCGACGGCAACTGCGCCCACAACGGGAGAAAATGTAATCAACATTGAAGCAAGCAACTGGAAGTTCAATCAGGACCGCTTCGAGGTAAAAGCAGGACAGCCTGTGACCGTCAATTTGAAATCGACAGAAGGTTATCACGGCATCGTGATTGACGGACTGGGTGTGGAGATCACCAAGGAAGGAAGACATACCTTTACTCCTGATAAACCAGGAGAATACCAGATCATGTGCAGCATCCCATGTGGCACGGATCATGGCAAAATGACCGCCACTCTCGTGGTGAAATAAGAGAGCATACGAAAAAGCGCAAGTCCGGATCACGGGTTTGCGTTTTTTTATTTAAAAATGAAATTGTCCATATAAAAGGAAAATTCCAACAAAAAAAGAAATACGTTAGGGAATGAAAGGAGGAGTCAGTATGAAGCAGACGAACCAAAACTCATCCCATGGTTTTTCGTTGGAAATTCCAGCGCAGTATAACTTTGCGGCAGAAGTCGAAAAATTTGCCGAGCTGCATCCCGACAAGTTGGCAGTCATCGTTCGCAAGGAATCCGGTGAGGAATCGAAGCTGACCTATCAAGAGTTGATTCAAAAAGCGAACAAAGTAGCAAACGCCTTCACGGTGTTAGGTGTTACAAGAGGAGATAAAGTGTTGGTGTTGGTTCCCCGTGGAGCACTGGCCTATGAGCTTTACCTGGGGTTGATCAAGCTGGGGGCTGTAGTGCTCCCGGGATCGGAAATGCTACGCAGCAAAGATATTGAATATCGGGTGAATCACAGCGGAGTCAAAGCAGTCGTTGGATTTGCCGGTGTCATATCCGAGGTGGAGGCGATTCGAGCCGTATGTCCTTCTGTTCAACATTATGTGATTACAGAGGGAGAGGCAGAAGGATGGCTTTCATTGGAAGGGCTTACAAGCGCAGCGGACAATCACTTTGAAACAGTACAAACACAATCTGACGAGCTCGCCTTTTTATCCTACACCTCCGGGACGACGGGCGGACCCAAAGGGGTGATGCACGTCCACGGATGGCCATTCGCTCATCTGGCGGTAGCTGCTACCCAATGGCTGGATGTACGGGAGGAGGATATGGTCTGGGCGACCGCAGGGCCTGGCTGGGCCAAATGGATCTGGAGTCCGTTTGTGTCCGCGTTAGGAAAAGGCGCGACCGCTTTTGTGTATACCGGACGTTTTTCTCCGGAAACCTATCTCCATTTGCTGGAAACCTATCCGATTACCGTCTTTTGCGCGACTCCCACGGAATATCGGCTTATGGCGAAAATATCCGATCTGGATCGCTACAAGATCACAAAGCTTCGCTCCGCCTGCTCAGCAGGGGAACCATTGAATAGAGAAGTCATCGAGACGTTCCGCCGTACTTTCAACATTACGGTTAGGGACGGCTACGGGCAGACCGAGAATACATTGCTAGTAGGAACGTTTGTAGGAGTTGAACCGCGTCCAGGCTCGATGGGGAAACCATCACCCGTCGTAAATGTCGCGATCATCGATGAGCAAGGTCAGGTACTGCCCCAAGGCGAGGTAGGAGACATCGCGATTGAGCGGAATATGGTTGCCTTGTTTAAAGGGTATTTGAATGATCCAGAGCGAACGCAACGAGCTTTCCGCGGTGATTGGTATGTCACAGGTGACCAGGGGCGTATGGATGAAGACGGTTATATCTGGTTTGAGGGGCGTTCCGATGACATCATCATTTCCGGCGGCTACACCATCGGTCCGTTTGAGGTAGAGGATGCATTGGTGAAGCACCCCGCCGTTGCCGAATGCGCAGTTGTAGCCAGTCCGGATCCTGAACGCGGGCATATTGTAAAAGCTTTCGTCGTTCTTAAAAAAGAGAGGGAAGCGTCCGACGATTTGGTCGCAGAGCTGCAAGAGCATGTGAAACGGTTGACGGCTCCATATAAATATCCGCGAAATATCGCTTTCGTCGAAGAATTGCCAAAGACCGCATCCGGAAAAATTCGCCGCGTGGAATTGCGCATGCGCGAAAAAACGAAACAATTCGAATAAACGTGACGCGTGGCAGAGAACGTTTCGTAACCGATCGTGCTCTGCCGCTTGTCTCCTAAACACTAGTTTCATGGGGGTTCAGGATGAATCGGGTAAAACGAATCGATCAGGTCCATCAAGCGATCCTTCGGTTAGCCTCCAAACAGGGTATTACCGCACAGGAACTGTCTGCAGTGTTGGGTCTATCCCGCGCCAATGTGTCGAGTGATTTGAACCAACTGTGGAAGGAAGGGAAAGTAAGAAAAGCGAATGGACGTCCTGTTCGTTTTCATTCTATCCTGGAGGAAAGCAAGCCTGACGCAATGGAAACCGTGTTTGACAAACTGGAGAACGGAAACAGGAGCCTACATACTTCCATCGAGCAAGCAAAGGCAGCCATACTTTATCCGCCTAATGGGATGCATACGTTAATATTGGGAGAAACCGGCGTCGGGAAATCCGCGTTTGCCGGGATGATGCATACCTATGCGATGGAGACGAGGAAAGGGAAGCGGGAGATCCCTTTTATCACCTTTAACTGTGCGGATTATGCCAACAATGCGCAATTATTGCTCGGACATTTGTTCGGTGTGAAAAAAGGGGCTTATACCGGTGCGGATGCAGACCGCGAAGGCTTGATCCAAAAAGCTAACGGCGGGATTCTGTTTCTCGACGAAGTGCACAGACTGCCAGCGGAAGGCCAGGAAATGTTTTTTACGTTTATGGATAAGGGGATCTATCGCAGGCTGGGGGAGACGGAGGAGCGCACCGCTACGGTTCAGGTGATCTCTGCGACTACCGAAAATCCGGAATCGGCTTTGCTCAAAACCTTTATGCGGCGCATCCCGATGGTGATCAAGCTGCCTTCCCTGCGTGAGCGCGGGTTGAAGGAGCGGTTCAATCTGATCATCCAGTTTTTTCGCGAGGAATCCTTTCGCCTCAAAAAAGAGATACATGTTTCGGCCAATGCCATGCGAGCGCTGTTGATCTATCCTTGCCCGAACAATATCGGTCAATTGCGGACCGATATTCAGCTTTCGTGTGCAAAAGCATATGCAGACTATATTACATACCACAAGCAGCAGTTGGAAATCTACAGCAGTGAACTTGCCGAATATATCAAAGAAGGGATGCTGCAGGCAAAAGAATACCGGCAGTCACTGGAAGAACTGATCGGCAACCACAAGCCGTTTTTTGTGTTTCATCCGGATCAGGAAATCATGCTGTTCGAAAAAGAACCAGCGCCTGACAGCAATAGCCTTTATGAAAACATTGAAAAAATGGTAAAGGATCTTCGCGAGCGCGGAGTGAGCAATGAAGCCCTGGAGCTCGATCTGGAGAATTACTTTTCCCAATACATTCAGGGCATGAATCGGCAATTCCGCAAAATTGATTTGAGCAAAATCCTCCAGCCGGAAATTGTCACCCTGGTCGAACAGATGATTTCATTTGCCCAAAGTAAACTGCAGAAGGAATTAAGCCAAAAGGTACACCACAGTCTGGCTTTGCATGTCCAGACGCTATTGGAGCGAGTCAAGCGCGGCAAACAAATCGTCAATCCGCAGTTGAATCAGGTCAGGGCAAAGTATAAGCAAGAGTTCGGGATCGCCCTTGAATGCGTAAAAATGATCGAAGATGCCTTCCAGGTGGATCTGCCAATTGATGAAGCAGGTTTTCTGACGATGTTTTTCATTTTGTCTGACATGGAAGCAGATGAGGAAAACGAGCTGGTGACCGTCCTTGTCATGACCCATGGAAAGGGTGCGGCTTCCTCGATGGTGGAAGTCACCAACCGGCTGTTAGATGTGAATTATGCCCAAGCAATTGATTTGCCTTTGGAAGAAGAACCGCAGGAGGCTTTAAAGAAAGCGAAGGAGATTGCAAGAGTGGCAAGCAGAAAGGCTGGCATGCTTTTATTAGCTGATATGGGCTCCTTGCTGACCTTTGGCGAAATTATTGAAAAAGAAATGAACATACCGGTGAAGGTGATACCCCTTGTCAGCACGTTGCATGTCATCGAGGCGACCCGAAAAGCGATGTTGGGCCATTCATTGGCGGAAATCTATCGGGATGTCCGCAATGTCGCATCTTTTGATATCACGGAAACGCAGACGAAGCAGGCAAAGCAGCTTGCCAACAAGGCCATCATCCTGACTGCCTGCATGACAGGAGAGGGAAGCGCCCTGGCGATCAAGAATATGCTCCAGCATCATTTGCGCTATGACGAACAGCTTTGTGAAATCATCCCGCTCAATATTGTCGGAAAAGAAGACATGAAGGATCGTTTGCGTAGATGGAAAAAAGAAAAGAACATCCTTTGTATGATCAGCAGCTTTGCCATCGACAAGGATATTCCTACCTTCAGCATTGAAGACGTCTTGAATTTAAAGGCCATTCAGGAGATTCAGAAGAAAATCGATGTGGTGGAAACTTATCACCGGATGGGTGAAGTGCTGAATAGCCACGTCAAGCATGCATCAGGGGTAGAGCTGGTCGCTGATGTGCGGAACACGTTGGAACAGCTTCAGCAGACACTTGAGCTGCGAATCCCTGAGGATGCCTTGATTGGTCTGTGCCTACATATGTGCTGCATGGTAGATCGCTTACTGGCAAATGAAGCAACAGTGACTTCTTCAAAAGCTGGTGAACAGACGATGCCGAATCTCCTCCTGCTCAAGCAAGTCAGGGCGTGCTTGCATCCTTTGGAAGTGAAGTATGGCATTGTCATTTCAGAAGATGAGCTGTCATTCCTGATGAATTTTCTAGAAAAAACCGAAACACTGTCTTGCTAGTGTTTTAAAACAAACATTTCGCCTGTTTTTTTACAAAACAGTATGGATGTATGCGAAACAGAAGCATAATCCCCCCGAGCAAATGTAAGCGCATTCATGACTGTAGTGTTTTGGCATGAAGATTGCTAATAGAAAGAGAAAGGAGGGGGGTGTAACGATGAATATATTGCTGTGTTGTGCAGCGGGCATGTCTACAAGCCTTTTGGTGACCAAGATGGAGCAGGCAGCGAAGGAAAAAGGCCTCTCCGGTAAAATATGGGCTGTTTCCGTCGATGAGGTCAATAAGCATTTGGCTGAAGCGGATGTCCTGCTCTTAGGGCCGCAGGTGCGTTACAAGCTGGCACATTTTAAGAAGGAAGCGGAAGTGGCTGGCATTCCATGCGATATGATCAATCCAATCGATTATGGGATGGTCAATGGCGCCAAAGTGCTGGACCAGGCATTGAGCATGAAAAAATAATGTGGGCAAAGAATTGGGGGGATTACGATGCAGGCGTTCATTTCCTTTTTAGAAAACAGGTTTATGCCCATCGCAGGTAGAGTCGCTGAACAAAAGCACTTGCAGGCGGTGCGGGATGGAATCATTCTTACTATGCCATTGCTTATTATCGGTTCCTTGTTCCTGATCCTTGGATTCATTCCGATTACCGGTTACGACGAGTTTATGGCCAGTGTCTTTGGAGATGCATGGCGTACGAAGTTACTGTATCCGGTGAATGCAACTTTTGATGTCATGTCCATCATCGCAGCATTTGGCGTTGCCTACCGACTGGCCGAGAAGTACAAGGTAGATGCCCTTGCTTCCGGGGCCATTTCAGTATCCGCTTTCTTGCTGGCTACGCCGTTCCAAGTCAGCTTTACGCCGGAAGGGGCAGCGCAGGCCGTTCAAGTGGGAGGAGCGATACCTGTTGCACTGATGGGCAGCCAGGGCTTGTTCGTCGCCATGCTCGTTGCTATCCTTTCCACAGAAATCTATCGGGTTGTCATCCAGAAAAACATCGTCATTAAATTGCCTGACGGTGTGCCGCCAGCCGTTTCTCGTTCGTTTGTTGCCCTTATCCCTGGATTTTTCGTGGTGGTGGCTATCTGGCTGATTCGATTGATCATTGAAAATACTTCTTTTGAAAGCGTACACAATATCATCTCGCAGGTCCTTGCTGTACCGCTCGGAGCATTGGGGGGAAGCTTGTTTGGCGCGATCATCGCGGTGATTCTGGTGCACTTGCTGTGGACGGCTGGGATTCACGGTGCGGCGATTGTAGGCGGTGTCATGAGTCCGATCTGGCTTTCCTTGATGGACCAAAACCGGGTAGCGTTCCAAGCAGGGCAGGAATTGCCGAATGTCATTACCTCGCAGTTTTTTGATCTGTGGATTTACGCTGGTGGATCTGGAGCGACACTGGCGATGGTCGTCTTGATGCTGATCCGCGCGCGCAGCGAACAGATGAAGAGCTTGGGCCGTCTCTCGATTGCACCGGGACTGTTCAATATTAATGAACCGATCACGTTTGGTATGCCCGTTGTGATGAACCCGCTCATGATGATTCCGTTTATTATTGCACCAGTCGTGCTGGTCATTGTCTCCTACGTGGCGATGTCCACGGGACTTGTCGCGAAGCCAAGCGGAGTAGCGGTACCGTGGACGACGCCAATCATCATCGGCGGATATCTGGCTACCGGCGGGAAAATTTCCGGTGCGGTGCTGCAAATCGTGAACTTCTTCATTGCCATGGCCATCTATTATCCGTTCTTCAGCATGTGGGATAAACAAAAGCTGGCGGAAGAGAACGCATCGCAAACAACCATTTCAGCTTAGGATTAGCTTAATCGTTAACAGAAAACTACGGATAAGGGAGAAGAGATGCGGATGAAGCTGATTATCAATGCCGATGATTTTGGTTATTCCAAGGGGGTCAATCTCGGGATCATGGAAGCCCACAAAAACGGAATCGTCACTTCTGCCACCATGATGTGCAACATGCCTGGATTGGCACATGCTGCGGAGTTGGCCAAAGATACGCCCAGTCTTGGGGTCGGCATCCATCTGGTGCTCACATGCGGATCGCCTGTTTCACCGGATGTCCCCTCGCTCGTGGACGACGCGGGTCTATTCCGGAAAAGACCGGAACAGCTTGAGCACGCAGAGCCAGCGGATATAGAGCGGGAGTTTGTTGCACAGATCGAGAGGTTTTTGGCGACCGGTTTACGTCCTACTCATCTGGACAGCCACCATCATGTTCATTCTCATGAGAAGGTATTTCCCATTGTGAGAAGACTTGCGGAGCGCTATCAACTCCCGCTCAGACGCATCTCGATGAACCCGAGTCATGAAGCGTTTTATCAAAGCATCAAGACCACAAATGCCTTTGACGGCAGCTTTTATGGTGAGCATGTCACGGTCGATACCCTCGCGCACATTTTGCAGCAATATGAAAGCTATGAAACGGTTGAGCTCATGTGCCACCCAGCCTTCATCGATCACTCGGTGCTGACGGGAAGTTCTTACACGCTTCCACGATCGATGGAGTTGGCTGTATTGACGGATGAGCGTGCGAAAGAAATCATCATGCAAGGCAATATAGAGCTAATTACGTACAAAGAGATCGTGTAACTTAGCGGATAGGTGGGAAGAACGAGATGGAGTATGCAGAATCTGTGTTTCAAATCATTTTGTACGGCGGTAACGCCAGAAGCTCTTCGATGGAAGCGATCGGTTTTGCAAAGCAAGGCGACTTCACAGCAGCTCACAATGCGTTGGAGCAGGCAGCAAAGGAGTTTCAAAAAGCGCATGAGATCCAGACCTCTCTCATTCAAAGAGAGGCTGCCGGAGAAAAAACAGAAACGACCTTGCTGATGATCCATGCCCAGGATCACCTGATGAACGCCATTACGGTGCGGGATATGGCTGTTGAATTTGTTGAGCTTTATGAAACGATCTACCTAAAAGGAGGCGTTACCAAATGAGCGGATTGAAAATTGCAACGATTGGTGGGGGATCCAGCTACACACCGGAATTGGTTGAAGGCTTTATCAAACGATATGATGAGCTGCCGATCAAAGAGCTCTGGCTGGTAGATATTCCTGCCGGGGAAGAAAAACTAAAAATTGTGGGAGCACTGGCCAAACGCATGGTAGAAAAAGCCGGTTTGCCGATCGAGGTGCATCTGACACTGGACCGAAGAGCCGCGTTAGCCAATGCTGATTTTGTCACGACACAATTTCGTGTTGGCCAATTGGACGCAAGAGCGAAGGATGAACGCATTCCATTGAAATATGGGGTCATCGGCCAAGAGACGAATGGTCCGGGTGGATTATTCAAAGGATTGCGCACCATCCCGGTAATTCTGGAGATTTGCAAGGAGATGGAGGAGCTGTGTCCGGATGCTTGGCTTGTCAACTTTACGAATCCGGCCGGAATGGTGACAGAAGCGGTGCTGCGCTATAGCAATATCAAAAAGGTGGTAGGTCTTTGCAACGTGCCAATCGGGATGCGGATGGGCGTTGCCAAGATGCTGGAGGTCGAACCAGAGCGGGTCTGGATCGATTTTGCGGGCTTGAACCATATGGTATACGGGTTGAATGTATATCTGGATGGGAAAGTCATCACAGATGAGTTTATCGATCGCTTGACGAGCGCGGAGTCCGGAATCACGATGCGAAATATTGTGGACATGGGCTGGAACAGGGAATTCATCAAGGCGCTGAAAATCTTGCCTTGCCCGTATCACCGCTATTATTATCAGACCAGCAAAATGCTGGAACACGAGCTTGCTGCTGCCGAAAAAGAAGGAACACGCGCAGAAGTGGTCAAGCAAGTGGAAGCTGAGTTGTTTGAAATGTATAAAGATCCCGAATTGAACGTGAAACCGCCGCAGCTGGAAAAACGCGGAGGCGCATTTTACAGCGATGCTGCCTGCAGTCTGATCACCTCGATTTATAATGACAAGCGAGACATTCAGCCAGTCAATACGATCAATAACGGAGCGATTGCCAGCATTCCGGCTGATTCTGCGATTGAAATCAATTGTGTAATCACGAAGGACGGTCCTAAGCCGATTGCGATCGGTGACTTGCCGGTGCCTGTTCGCGGGCTTGTGCAGCAGATCAAATCGTTCGAACGAGTGGCTGCAGAAGCGGCAGTTACCGGTGATTATGGAACAGCTTTGCTGGCCATGACGATTAATCCGCTTGTCCCGTCAGATGAGGTAGCACAGAAGATCCTGGATGAGATGCTGGAGGCACATAAAGAATATTTGCCACAATTCCAACTCGCGCATATCCAAGGCTGACTTGCAGGAAAGAGCAAAATGTGGTACAAAGACAGTTGATCCAGATCGTATCACGATTTGCTCAACCATACTGTTACGTGGATAGTGAAAGGGGAATTAACCAAATGGTATCAAAACAAGTAACCATCGCACACGAACATGGACTGCATGCACGGCCAGCTACGCTGTTCGTAAATACAGCCAAACAATTTGCTTCTTCCATCGAGATCGTAAAAGGCGAGAAAAAAGCGGATGGCAAGAGCATTCTGGGTGTCATGGCATTGGCAGTGAAACATAACGAGACAGTGGAGCTCGTCACAAATGGTCCAGACGAGCAAGAAGCACTCGATAAACTCGCGGAGCTTTTGGCTACTCCGTAACAAAAGTAGGAAAACCTTATGGCGGATGCTTCGTCATAAGGTTTTTTCTGTATTGCCTACAAATTTGGCTTCAGCTTTGCTTATTGACGAATTTGACATGCCTCCCTATAATTTTCAATAATAGTTTTACACATTTGAACCGGCAAAGATGAGGAGAAGTAAAAAAGGGCCCTGATGAAAGAGAGCTGTCCCCTGTGCTGAAAGGAGAGCCTTCATCCCTTTTCGAATATCACCTCTGAGCCGCGCATCCGAACCGTGAGTAAGATGCGCCGGAAGCAACCGTTACCTGCAGATGCCAGATTGATGGCATGAAAAGTCTGTTTATTCACAAAAAACAGAAGAAGCTGAGTGGTACCGCGAACACAATCGCCTCAGCAAGGGAGAATCTCATCCAATGGGAAGAGAAACCTCTTGCAGAGGCGATTTTTTCTTATACAGAGAAGAGTGGGAGGCCGAGTGGACAATGAATATGGTCAGTATGGAGGACATCACGGTAGCAAGTCATGCCTTAAAAGAGGTGGTCATCAAGACCCCCTTGCAGTACAACGCGATCCTGTCAGAACGTTATCAGTGCAATGTGTATTTGAAGAGAGAGGATTTGCAGGTAGTCCGTTCCTTTAAGTTGCGTGGGGCGTACTATATGATGCAAACCCTGACCGAACAGGAGCGTCAAAAGGGAGTGATTTGCGCGAGTGCCGGGAACCATGCACAGGGGGTAGCCTATGCATGCAGTCATCTTCAGGTTCAAGGCAAAATCTTTATGCCTAGTACGACGCCTCGTCAAAAAGTGACGCAAGTGCAATTGTTTGGCGGCGATTGGGTGGAGATCGTGTTAACCGGAGATACCTTCGATGATGCCTATCAGGAAGCAGTACGATATGGTGCTGAACATGGGATGACCTTTGTCCATCCGTTTGATGATCCCCGTGTCATTGCGGGCCAAGGAACGGTAGGCGCAGAGATATTGCAAGAAATGAATCAGCCGGTGGATTATCTGTTTGCCGCGATCGGCGGCGGGGGATTGGCCTCCGGAGTGAGCACCTATGTCAAAGCCATCAGCCCTGAGACAAAGATGATCGGCGTTGAGCCTTCCGGTGCGCCGTCCATGCGCGAAGCCATCTCTTGCAATGATGTGGTCAGCTTGCCGCATATCGATAAATTTGTAGACGGGGCGGCGGTCAAACAAGTGGGGCACTTGCCATTGACGATTTGTCAAAAGCTGCTGGACGATATAGTCCTCGTACCGGAAGGAAAAGTGTGCACGACCATTCTGGAGATGTATAACACGAATGCGATTGTGGTAGAGCCAGCAGGGGCATTGTCGATTGCCGCACTCGATTTTTATCGCGACGAAATTGTTGGGAAGAATGTCGTGTGCATTGTCAGCGGAGGCAATAATGACATCGATCGGATGCAGGAAATCAAGGAACGCTCTTTGATCTATGAGGGACTGAAGCATTACTTTATCATTAATTTCCCGCAGCGGGCGGGTGCTTTGCGCGAATTTATCGATCGGGTATTAGGAAAAGATGATGACATTACTCGGTTTGAATACACCAAGAAGAATAATAAAGAGAACGGTCCCGCTTTAGTAGGAATTGAGTTAAAATACAAAGAAGACTATCGAGGTTTAATCGATCGATTAGACAAGCATGGCATCGCCTATACGGAAATCAACAAAGACGAGAATTTATTCAATCTTTTGATTTAACGAAGGTTTCGGTTCCGTACGACTGCCATCGGCGAACAAGCAAGGGGGAGACGGAGAGTGGCGCTTGATACACTGCGTGCTTTTGTGACGGTGGTGGAGCATAAAAATTTTTCCCGTGCCGCAGAGTTGTTGCATCTTTCACAACCAGGCGTAAGCTTGCAAATCCAGAGCTTGGAAAACGAGCTGGGGGCAACACTACTTCACCGAACGTCGAAATCGGTAACACCGACGAAAGCAGGGGAATTGCTCTATGAGCGGGCGAAAGAGATTCTTGCTTTGTATGAAGAAGCTCTACAGGAAATTCATCTGCTGCAAAACACGGTATCGGGTAGTCTGCAGATCGGGGCGAGCTACACGATTGGCGAATATATATTACCGAAAATGCTGGCTAGGTTCACTCGCCGCTATCCCGAGGTGGAGATCGCAGTCAAAATAGCCAACACCGATGAAATCGTACGTGCGGTACGCTCTGGAGAGCTTGAGATAGGGTTGGTGGAAGGGGCAGTCTCCTTTAAGGACCTCAAAATTGAAGCGTTTATGCGAGACGAGATGGTGCTGGTAGCTTCACCCGTCCATCCACTTGGAGAACTGACGGTATCTGCTGATCAATTGCAGGATCAAGCTTGGATCATGCGGGAAAGCGGATCAGGAACCCGTAAATACAGCGATCAGTTTATCGAGGAACATGGACTGCGGATGAAGCGTCATTATGTATTCAGCAGCAGTCAGGGCGTCAAGGAGGCGGTTTCCAACGGCCTGGGAATAGCCTTGCTTTCTTCCTGGGTCGTACGAAAGGAGCTGCAAACGGGTGACCTTCGGGAAATTCGATTGAAAAATAAGCGCTTTTACCGGCATTTTTCACTTGTGTTGCCGCAGTCAGCAGCGCCAAAGAAGGCGACGTCTGTCTTTTGGCAGCTGGCAAAAAAAGAACGGGAATGAATTACAGCCAGGGCTCTCTTCCTGATGAAGAGATGTTCTGGCTGCGTTTGTGTTACGCGAGCAGCATGGTTTCCAGAAAGCCGAGGATAATGAGGGCGGTCGTTCCCAGGCTTACAACGATAAGTGGCTTAATCCCATAATCGCGCAGCTGGGACAGTTTTACGACAAGTCCCATACCCGCCATCGCCATCGTCAAGAGAAACGTAGCGATAAATAAAAGTCCATGGATCACAACAGTCGGCAGAACAGAGAGGGAGCGTATCCCGCCCATCAGCAAAAAACCGATGATAAACCAGGGAAAGATACTTCCGCTTTTTTGAGACCTCGATAAATGGGATAAATGCTCGGAACGATGCAACCATAGCTGGATCCCCAAAGCAACGAAAACAAGCAACGTAACCCGACACAGCTTGGCGAGCAAAGCGAGATCAACTGCCGCTTCTCCGCCTGGAGAGGACGCCGCCATGACATGAGCAATTTCGTGGAGTGTCAAACCCGCAAACAAGCCAAAAGTAGAAGCTGATACGTCCAGGAATGGAAAAAGCAGGGACATTGCGATGGTACAGAGTGTTCCAGCCAATGCGATCGTGACAACCGAAAGCGAAATAGCATCCTGTTTTGCAGACGTCTGGCTGCCTATGGCTGCGATAGCGGAAGCACCGCAGATCGAAGTGCCTGATGCCAGCAGAAGCGAAAGCGATCGATCTAGCTGCATTCTTCGTCCAAACGAGTAGACAATCCATAAAGTAAGCAAAATATTGATTGCAGAAAAACCAAGCAGGGGAAGCCCGGATAGCATGATCAAATGAAAATCGAGTCGCAGGCCCAAGAGAATAACCCCTGCGCGGAGTAACTGTTTGGCGGAAAAGGACACACCCGGTGAAGTGGATGGAGGGATCGACAGCAGATGATTGGCGGCCACTCCCAGGACAACCGCAATGATAAGGGGCCCGATTGTATTTAATCCGGGAAGCTGAGCCAGTACCATCGCAATGAGAGCGAGGAGAAGCGTGAGCGAGACTCCTTTGAGCCAGCCGTTCATTTTCATGTGGTAGCGAATGATTTTCAGAGAGCGTTTTGCTAGCATACCGTAGCCTCATTTCTAATTTGATTATCTGTCAAAAACATTAACCTTCTCCGTTCACAAAGGGAAATAATGATCGACTATCACATGCATAAGGATTCATTATACTTCGGCAAAGTGTAACCCCATGTAATAAAACTGGTATAATAAGCAGGCAGATTCTTGCCACGTACACTGAAGGGAGCTTTCCAATATGATCATCGAAGTATTTCAAGATACGGTCTGCCCATGGTGCAGAATTGGAAAAAAGAATTTGATGGATGCCGT
>DASQNU010000231.1:0-5104 GCA_035644815.1 Bathyarchaeia archaeon
CGCCGCGCCTTTCTAATACTTTATTTTTCAGTCAAGTACTTTATTTCTATTCTAAAACTTTATATTCATAGAACAACAAAAAGACTCCCTCGTGCAAGCTCTGGCAGCACCAAAAGAGTCTTTCTAGTAAGCGGTATTAATATAGCGGGTGCAAACTTTACCCACCAATATGAGACATTTCCACTTTCTTGCGCTTATGCAATTCTTCCGTATGCTTCAACCGTTCTTCCGAGTAACGATCAGCTCGCACTTCCCAGACACCTGCAATCAATGCACGCAGCTCATCATCACCGGTCCCTTCGCGCAGCGGTCCTCGCAAATCTTCACCTTGCGAAGCAAACAGACAGGTGTACAGCTTTCCTTCCGCTGACAAGCGGGATCTTGTACAACTGGAGCAGAACGCATGGGTCACGGATGTAATCAACCCGATTTCCTGATCGGTCCCTTTATAACGATAACGGGAAGCTACCTCCCCGTAATAATTGGCTTCAACTGGCTCAAGCGGCATCTCAGCGCTGATCATTTCTACGATTTCTTTTCCGGCTACGACCTGGTCCAGCTTCCAGCCATTGCTGTTTCCCACGTCCATAAATTCGATAAATCGCAAAATATGCCCCTGCTCGCGGAAATATCGAGCCATCGGGAGGATATCCTCATCATTCACGCCACGCTGTACAACCATGTTGATCTTGACAGTCATTCCCACTTTTGCAGCCGCCTCAATTCCATCCAGCACCGTTTGAACCGCATAGCCTCTTCCGTTCATTTTGCTGAAGCGTTCATTGTTCAAACTGTCCAAGCTCACGGTCACGCGTTTCAAACCCGATTCACGAAGGGCCACCGCATGTTCTGCTAACAGCGAGCCATTCGTCGTCATCGCGATATCCTTTACCCCATCCACTTCGCTGATCATCCGGATCAGCTGCGGCAAATTTTTGCGTAGTAACGGCTCTCCGCCTGTGATCCTGATCTTCTCTACACCTAATGAAGTGAATATTTTCGTTAGCCGCACAAGCTCTTCAAAGGTTAACAGCTTGTTTTGAGGTAAAAATGCGTAATCGGGTCCAAATATTTCAGCAGGCATGCAGTATTGGCAGCGAAAATTACATTTATCTGTTACCGATATGCGAAGATCTCGGAGCGGACGTCCCAACGCATCTGCTATGTTTTTATCCAAACGGTCCACGCTCCTTTATCCATGTTCTTCACCGAAAACTGTAGATCCATTGTAACTTGTTTTCCTTGATATTCAAATATGAATCTGTGCCAAAACTGTTTCAAAACGGATGATTGGAAAAAGTCCACACTTTTCAAACTTGCATGATTATGTTAAACTAAGCCTAGTTAAATAATTTGGAACAAACGGTGGAGCCTGTCAACAAGGGCTCTTTTTGCGTTTTTTCCGCAAAAACTGTTTTTTATGCTGCAAGGAGCCTATACACATAGGCTCCTTTTGTTTTTTTCAGCTATTTTTTCCTTATGTAAGGGGGGATGCTACAAACATCATTCCAGTCAATCTACGGAATATTTCACCATACTGTTTTTTGGGAGGTAATCATGGAACAACAAGCTTATTATGCATTGACCATTTTTCTAATCATTTATGCGTTTATCATTTCTGAAAAAATTCACCGAACCATTATAGCGATGATCGGTGGGATTCTGATGGTGGTTTTTGGGATCGTTGACCAGGAAATCGCCATCCACCATATCGACTTCAATACGTTAGGCCTGCTCATCGGCATGATGCTGATCGTATCGATTACAGCGGAAACCGGCGTTTTCAAATATGTAGCCATCTGGTCTGCCAAAAAGGCACAAGGCGATCCCATCCGCATTCTGATCGCACTTGCATTGATTACGGCTGTTGCATCTGCATTGCTGGATAATGTAACAACCGTCTTGTTGATGGTTCCAGTCACGTTCAGCATTACTCGTCAGCTGCAGGTTTCACCGATGCCCTACTTGATCACCGAAATTCTTGCTGCCAACATTGGCGGAACCGCTACCCTCATTGGCGATCCCCCCAACATCATGATCGGTAGTGCCGTCAAAGAATTAACGTTTATGGCTTTTGTCAACAATTTGGCTGCGATCTCGTTCTTCATTTTGTTTATCACACTGGCGATTCTCGTCTTGATTTATCGGAAGCAGTTGCACACTACACCAGAGCGAAAAGCCAGCATCATGAGCTTGAATGAAAAAGACGAAATCAATAATACCACTTTGCTGAAAAAGTGTTTGACCGTACTTGTCCTGACCATACTCGGCTTTTTCACACACCAGATCTTTCATATCGAATCGGCCACAGTCGCATTGGCCGGTGCCTTCCTGCTGCTCCTGCTGACCGGCGAGCATTACTTGGAGGAAGCACTTGCCAAGGTAGAATGGACGACAATCTTTTTCTTTGTCGGGTTGTTTGTCTTGGTATCTGGACTGGTCGAAACCGGCGTTATCTCTGCACTCGCTTCGTGGGCGATCGATTTGACGGGTGGCGACTTGACTGCAACCGCCATGCTGATCCTCTGGCTCAGTGCCATCGCCTCCGCTTTTGTGGACAACATTCCTTTTGTGGCGACCATGATCCCAATGATCAAAGAAATGGGCAGCATGGGCATCACCAATCTGGAGCCGCTCTGGTGGAGCCTGTCCTTGGGTGCTTGCCTAGGTGGAAATGGTACGTTGATCGGGGCGAGCGCCAATGTCATTGTGGCCGGGCTTGCTGCAAAAGAAGGTCATCACATTTCCTTTGTCAAATTCATGCTCATTGCCTTTCCGTTAATGATTCTTTCCATCGTCATCGCTTCGGTATATATGTACCTGCGCTACTTGATGTAGCCACTACGAAAACGAAAAAGAGTCCCTGCCATTGGCAAAAGGGACTCTTTTTCATGTACCTGTAATCTATTCGGACAACGATACGGTGAATTCACCCCATACCTCGTCTCCCCAGATCATCGTCAAACGGTCACCGTCCGCAACCGCACTTACTCCAGCAGGCGTTCCGGTATAGAGCACATCGCCTGCAGACAGTCCGAAATGCTCAACAGCAAAGCGGATGATCGTATCCAAATCAAAAATTACATCGCGAATATTTCCGATTTGCACTTGCTCTCCATTTTTTTGCAGCTGAAAATCGGTCTGTTGAAGCGCCGCGACACCTGGGAACGGATGAAAAGCGGTATGGACCGCAGAGTTGGGAAACCCTTTCGCCAGAAGCCACGGATAACCCTTCGCCTTCAGTTCGCTTTGAACATCCCGGAGCGTAAAATCGATACCGAGTGCCATTTTATCGATCAGGTCGTCAGCTGTCAGACCCGGTTGATAATCTTTGGCGATATGTACGACAATCTCCACTTCATGGTGTACTTCCCCACGATTTCCTGGCAACTTGATGGCTTGTCCCTTCGCTTCCACCAGGCTATGCGTAGGTTTGGAGAACAAAAACGGTGTAGTCGGCACAGCATTGCCCAATTCTTGCGCATGAAGACGGTAGTTGCGTCCTACGCAAAATACGTTGCGGATTTCCTGCATGGTTGTCCCTCTTCTCTCTTCAAAAGATCAACGGATTGTTGCCAGATAACGACCGTTCCATTGTTGAACATCAACGGGAACACCTAGAAAGTCACTCAGACTGGAGGTGGTAAGAAGCTCTGAGGTCCATCCTGCCTGAAACACAGCACCGTCTTTTAATAGCAGCGTCTTTGAGAAAGCCGGCAGCACTTCTTCGAGATGGTGCGTGACATAGATCAAGGTGGGTGCATCTTGTTCCTGCGCAAGCTGTTCGATCAATTGCAGGAGTTGTTCCCTCGCCAACAGATCCAGACCGCTGCAAGGCTCATCTAAAATAAGCAGCTGTGGCGATGCCATCAACGCTCTTGCAATCAATACCCGCTGCTGTTCCCCCTGTGACAATGTCTGAAACGATCTGCCGCGTAACGCCGTCGCCCTCAACCGCTCCAAAAGCTGTGCAGCCCGCTCCTCATCCTCAGATGTTGTCTGCTCATACAGTCCGATTGAGGCGTGCTTGCCGCTGATCACGATCTCCTCCACGAGCTCATGCCCGTACAGTTTTTGCTGCAGGGATGAGCTGACAAGGCCAATCATTTTGCGAAGGTCCCGTAAATCCACTTCTCCGAAACGTTTTCCCAATACAGTGACTTCGCCTTTGGTTGGCCAGATGTACCCATTTAACAGATTGAGCAGAGTCGTTTTCCCTGACCCGTTTAATCCAAACAAGCACCAATGCTCTCCGGGCTGAATGCGCCAATCGACATGATTGAGTATTGGTTTCCCCGCTCGCTGCCACGACACAGATTTCAGTTCGATCATCAGTTCTGCCTTCCTCTCATTTACTGGCAAAAGTTGATAATAGCTTATTATCTGAACATTCTGTTGTCAAGGTAGCGCTTATGCTTCCTCAACGGCTTGTTGAAACGCTCGGAGAAAATTTTCAACGGGGTGAGCGCCTGATAACGCCAGCTTTTGGTCAATGACGAAAAAAGGTACCCCGGTAATTTGCAGATCTCTCGCATAAGCCAGGTCTTCTGCAATTTCCTGCTTATATGTATCTTGATCAATTGCCTGCTGAAGTTGGGTTGCGGTAATGCCGAAGTCTTGTGCGATTGAGGCCAGCACTGCTACGTCACCAATATCAAGCCCTTCTTCAAAATGCGCGCGATAGACGGCTTCCACCATTTCCTCCGAGCGCTCCTCTGGAGCCAGCTTCAGTAATACATGCGATGCGTATGTATTGGGGCGTTTTTCGACACGGTCAAAACGGAACGTAACGCCTACTTTCCTTCCCGCTTCTGTCACCTGGTTCAGCATAGGCTCTACCAAGCTTGCATCCCCTCTTATCGCAGCCATTGCTTCACGGTAGGGTAAGCCTTCCTTTGGCACATTCGGATCCAGAAAATAAGAGCGATAGCGGATTGTAATCGATTCACCACTCCAGGCCTGTACGGCATCCATCAAATTCTTTTTTCCAATTCTGCACCATGGGCAGACCGTATCTTGAAATACTTCGATGATCATATTGGAAAGCTCCCTTCAGTGTACGTGGCAAGAATCTGCCTGCTTATTATACCAGTTTTATTACATG
>DASQNU010000232.1:0-4147 GCA_035644815.1 Bathyarchaeia archaeon
CATTCTGTTTTTGGGACCGCTATTCTTGACCATTTATCATTTTATCACGTACTTGTCCGCTTTGCGCGCGGCTCGTCGGGAAGAACAGCAGGCAACCGATGCTTCCTTTGAACGGATGGCCTATCAGCTGATTCTCGAAGGTACGCGGGTGTATGGAGAGATTAACAGACTGAAGCAAGAATACCCGGAAGTGGAACAAATGCTGCGGGCGAATGATTTTCTTCTAAAGCAGGAGCGTTATTTGCTCGAGATGCAGCAGTATCTGCAGGCGCAATCATTTGGACGGAAAGACGTAGAGCTGTTGGAAGGGCATTATTACTTTTTGGAGAATCTTCTCACGCTTGCAAAACAGCATCCCGGAGTCATGGAGTCTCGCCTCTTTGCCCATCGAGAGGAACAATTGCCTTAATTAGTGGAAGGGGAACACAGCATGTTTTGGAACAAGAAAAAAACGCAAGTAGTGCCAGCAGCAGAAACGATGAACGCGGGGGGAGTTGCGGTACAACCGCAGCAACCGGACACAGCAGATTTGGTTGCAGAAATTCAAGATCTGTATGAGCGTATGGGCGCCATCATTACCCAGCATAATGTCGTCAATGGGCAGCATCGCGATCTGGCCAATCTGGCGAACCGGATGAAAAGCATCGTAGACGAAATCCAAGCGATCAGCGAGTCTTCTGATGTCTCCGCTGATCAACTGCAGGGACGCGGCGAAAAGCTGACGCAAATCTGTGAGCAGTCGGTCCAACGCTCGGAGGAAGGCAAAAAATCCATATCCAATCTGGTAGACGTCATGTCTCTCTTGGAAAAGGAATCGGCCCATACAGCAGCCTCCATGAGCCGGCTGGAAGAGCGTTCTTCCGAGATCACCAGCATTGTGCAAGTGATCAGTGATATTGCCAATCAGACCAATCTGTTGGCGTTGAATGCAGCTATCGAGGCTGCACGTGCCGGGGAGCAGGGGCGTGGCTTTGCGGTGGTTGCCGATGAGGTACGCAAGCTGGCCGAAATGACAGCCAACTCGACGAAAAACATCGCTACCTTGATTGAGAAGATTCAAGAAGAAACAAAAGAAGCGCTGGCCAATAGCGCAAAAAATACCGATGCAATTCGCAATGGTCTGGAAACAAGCAAGGACGCTTCGAGAAAAATGGACGGCATTGTGGGTGCGTTTCATGAAGTAAGTGAGGAAGTAAATGGTGTCATGCAAACGATCCAGCAACAAAAACGTTTTGCGGATGATATTGCAGGCCAGGTGAACAAAGCGAAAGCTCTCCTGGATGACATGCACGAGGAACTGGTTGCTCACGTAAAAGAAGCAAGCGTGGTTGATCAGGAGCTGGAAGGTACGTACAACGACGTGAAAAAATTGCTGATAAAGTAAGGGACAAGCGAGCCAATGTATGGGCTCGCTTTTTTATCGCTTAAATTTTCGGGACGAATAATGAGCATGATTAAATCGGGGTTCAATTGACTGACGGGTGAAGTGGTTGAGCTAAATTAGAAGGGTCGCTAGGAAAAGCAAAAAGAGGCTCCATAATCGTGGACGCCTCTTTCTGTGGCAGTAACACAGCTTGGTTGGCCTAAGTTGCTTGAATGATTATTTTAGCTTAAAATGTGTACGATTCACCGTCATCGGGCACTAAAACATTTGAGGATATTCCTTTTTCAGCAAGAAAGCTTTTTAATTCTTCTCTTGATAATGTCCAATGATTGACCGCTTCCATATGGACGACAATAATTTTGGCGTTAGGGGCAGCCTTGTATACCTCGTAGATATCCTCTTTCCCCATGACTAGAGAACCGCCTTCAAAGAATTGATTATCTCC
Organism: Bathyarchaeia archaeon; assembly: GCA_035644815.1. GTDB lineage: Bacteria > Bacillota > Bacilli > Brevibacillales > Brevibacillaceae > Brevibacillus_F. Next base: position 1,830 of record DASQNU010000232.1, read on the forward strand.
ACCATTTACAACAATGATTTCTGGTTTTTGCGTATCGATCACTTCTTGAACAGCTTCATACCATACAGTGTCCCCAGCTACGTATAATTTTTTTTCATTGGGGTGATGGAATACAACGCCACACACGTTACCCGCAATTTTTAATATTTCTCCTCTCCCGTGCTCGCCCTTTGTTTTCTGTAATCGGATATCCTCAAAGATCGTATCTTCTTGCAACACTTCGACATTTTGAAAACCAGCACGTTCAACTTCGCTAGCATCTTCTTCGTTTTGTACGAACATCTTGATATCTTTCGGCAGTACCTCTTTGGCAACATCATCAAAGTGATCTAAATGCAGATGAGTTACAATGACAGCATCAACATTTATAATATTGTCGAGTGATGTTGGCAAGCTAACTAAAGGATTAAACTGATCTTGTCTTAATGAATTCGGGAAAGGTGGGTACGTACCTTTTTCAGCTAAAAAAGGGTCAATTAAAAACTTTTTGCCCGCATATTCAATGACCAGCGTCGCGTTTCTAATTTGCGTTACTTTCATTTTCTCAGCTCCTTTCTTTTTATGTGACTTAGTTTATATGATGAGCCATTCACTTTTACATAGATAAAATCAAGTCGTTTCAGGGTCTGACTTGAATTATGAAATTCTTTTTTTGGCAAATGGTCAAAAATGGCTTAATCACCATCTGATTGGATAGAATGCCCATATCCCCATGGCATTATCACAGATTTTTGAAAAGTAATTTATATACATTCGATTATTTTACATTTACGAACAGGATGTGATGTTATGTTGGATCAAACAGACAAGCGGATTTTGGAGGAGTTATCCAAAAATAGTCGGATCACGATGAAAGAATTAGGAGAGAAAGTACATTTGACAGGACAAGCAGCGGCAACTAGAGTTGCTAAATTAGAGGATAATGGGGTGATTGAGGGTTATACGATTAAAGTCAATCAAGCTAAAATAGGGTGTTTTATACATGCTTTGATTAATATCTATACAAAAAGCACTTATCATCAACCTTATCTCTCATTTATAAAAACACAAGGGCACTACATAATGAATAACTATAAAATTAGTGGGGATGGTTGCTATCTTCTAGAATGTAGATTTCCATCGAATGAATTGCTGGATCGATTCTTGGTTGAACTAAACGAGCATGCAAACTATAAATTATCGATTGTTATTAATAAAGTGTGAATTGTGCCTACACTGGTAGTCTTTGCTGGACAAACGGGTAGACTGGTTGAATAATCAGCGCGATGAACACCATTCATTTACAAAAATTTGGCCATTGATTTCTATGTTTTATATTTGCTATATTATAAATCCGGCCATCAACCGGTGGTCAAAGTAAATAGACATATCATTCTTAATAGAGTATTTCTTGGGCCTATAGCTCAGTTGGTTAGAGCGCACGCCTGATAAGCGTGAGGTCGGCTGTTCGAGTCAGCCTAGGCCCACCATTTACCATTGAAAATGGCCATCAAGTTTTGATAGGATGAAGGACCAAGCAGTAATGGGGCTGTAGCTCAGTTGGGAGAGCGCCTGCCTTGCAAGCAGGAGGTCATCGGTTCGATCCCGTTCAGCTCCACCATCAAAACAAAATTGGCCCGTTGGTGAAGCGGTTTAACACAGCAGCCTTTCACGCTGTCATACAGGGGTTCGAATCCCCTACGGGTCACCATTTATTGTCTGGGGTCCCCGCAAAGTACTCGGAATAAGCGACGAAGCATTTGCTTCACTTTGTGGGGTTAACTTTGGAGGCTTAGCTCAGCTGGGAGAGCATCTGCCTTACAAGCAGAGGGTCGGCGGTTCGATCCCGTCAGCCTCCACCACAAATGTTCAGGATGATTAATGGAAGGTCAGCTAAAAACTGCGACGTCCTGTCGCAAACGCTGACACGATAACATCCTTGTTCGTCGACTAAAAGCGCCACGTCCTGTGGCAACGTCGACACTTGATTGTCCTAATCATCGTCGCGGGATGGAGCAGCTCGGTAGCTCGTCGGGCTCATAACCCGAAGGTCGCAGGTTCAAATCCTGCTCCCGCAACCAAATAATGGAGCTGTGGTGAAGTTGGAGTTCACGCCGGTCTGTCACACCGGAGGTCGCGGGTTCGAGTCCCGTCAGCTCCGCCATTATTTTGGCTCGGTAGCTCAGTCGGTAGAGCAGAGGACTGAAAATCCTCGTGTCGGCGGTTCGATTCCGTCCCGAGCCACCACTACAGGGGCATAGTTTAACGGTAGAACGAAGGTCTCCAAAACCTTTGGTGTGGGTTCGATTCCTACTGCCCCTGCCATATCACTTAACAAA
>DASQNU010000233.1:0-14977 GCA_035644815.1 Bathyarchaeia archaeon
ATTGGTGTTTTTAGTGTTACACGTCCGGTTGAAGCTGCATATTCAACGTCTACTCCTGTATTCTCTGCAACCGCACGCAACGGGACTAACATCCGTTGCTGTACAATGCGCGGAGTCACTTCCGTATCGATACCTTTTCCATCAATCATTAATGAAATCGTTGGACCCGGGGAAGCAGCGGACGTGGTGGCTATTGGGGACCATGCAAATACCCCAACCATGAGCGCGATGGCTCCCAGTACCGTTTGAAGACGAAGGCTTGTACGCATTTGGCGTTTCGCCATATTCATCCCTCCCTCTTTTGGACATCGACCATTATCTCACAAGACACGTTGAGTATGGCTCTATAAATAATGGAAGGCATGAAAAAAAAGACCAGTCGCTTAAAAGGGCGACCAGTCTTTTTTCTTTGCTTTTATCGAGAACCTGTATCGTATGCTTTCCCCAACGCAGCTGGTGCGCTCGACTTACCGACAAACCCGGCAAGCACGAGTACAGTCAATACGTATGGCAGCATGTAGATGAATTCAATGGGCACATAAGCTGTGAGTCCAAGAATCTGCACCAAGGTTTTCACCGCTTGGGCAATCCCGAAAAAGAGTGCCGCACCAGTCAGACCAAGTGGATTCCATTTCCCGAAAATCAAGGCTGCCAAGGCGATAAATCCTTGACCGGATACCGTATTATGCGAAAAGTTACTTGTTGTAGTTAGAGCGATCGTAGCTCCACCGATAGCTGCCAATGCACCACTGATCATGACAGCCGTATATCTCATGCGTTTCACATTAATCCCAACGGTATCGGCAGCACGCGGGTGTTCACCCACCGCACGCAAGCGCAAGCCGAATGGCGTACGGAAGAGTACATACCAAGAGATTGCAACCGCAATAAAGGCAAGATAGCTTGTCGGATACGCTTCAAAAATTGCATGTCCGAAAAACGGAATATCTCCCAAGAAAGGAATATGCCACTTTCCAAAAACCGCTGTAAGTGTAGTCGTTTGTCCCGCACCGTCAAAAATGACCTTTGTCAAGTAAACCGACAAACCGGTAGCTAGGAAATTCAGAGCCGTACCGCTCACTACTTGGTCAGCTTTAAACGTAATCGAAGCGACGGCATGCGGCAGCGAAAAAAACGCCCCTAAAATGGTTGCCGCGATGAGACCGATCCAAGGTGCCAGCGGCGTGACATCCTGCATAAAAAAGGTCACGACTGCGCCGACGAAAGCGCCGATGATCATCATCCCTTCCAGAGCGATGTTGGTCACTCCGGAACGTTCCGAATACATACCGCCGAGAGCCGCAAAGATGAGGGCTGTCGAGAATACGATGGTGTCATGAAGCAGGTTACTACCAGTTACTACCCAGTCCATTAGCTCTCCTCCTTCTGTCTTGCTAATAGAGGTTTAATGAAATAACGGACGATCCCATGCGCTGCAACGAAGAAAATAACAGATGCGATTACAACGCGGATTAGTTCTACTGGTACACCCGCCCCAAATTTCATCCCCGAAGCACCAAAGGACAAGATTCCGAAGAGAATGGCTCCAAGTACAACCCCGATTGGTGTATTTCCACCGATAAGTGCAACGGCGATACCATCCATCCCATAACCCGGCATTGCAGACATGATGGACATATAATGGAATACCCCGAGTGTTTCGCAGGCTCCGCCTACACCGGCAAACAATCCACCGATAAACATCGCATTCATTACGTTTTTGTTGACGTTCATCCCTGCATATTCGGATGCATGCGGATTGAAACCTACTGCACGAAGCTCAAATCCCGTTTTGGTTTTCCACAGCAAGATATAGAATACAACTGCTGCAATAAGTGCGAGTAATGTACCCCAGTGCAAGCGGGCATTATCAAACATATCAGAGAGCCAGCCAATCGTAATGATGGCCGAATCTTTTACAGGCTCCGAGTTTTGCTTACCTTGAGGCACCAGGAGCGCGTTCAGGATAAAATTGGCGAAATAAAGGGCTGTCCAATTCAACATGATGGTTGTGATTACTTCGTTCACCCCGCGCGCGGCTTTCAAGTAGCCGGCGATGGCCCCCCAAAGACCGCCTGCCAATGCCCCGATGATAATGGCCAGTGGAGCATGAATGATAAACGGCAGATCAAAGGTAATACCCACATAAGCAGATGCGAGCATCCCCATAATAAATTGCCCTTCTGCACCGATGTTAAAAAGTCCAGTCCGGAACGCAAATGCCACAGATAGACCTGTGAAGATCAACGGAGTGATTTGGCGAATGGTTTCACCAAAACCATAAGAGGTTCCAAACACTTTGTCCAATAGCGAACCATACGCCTTGATTGGATCAAATCCACCTGCCAACATAAAAATGGCGCCAGTGATCAAGCCAAGCAGGATTGCGGCTAACGGGACAAGTGTAGAATCGGCTAAGAAGATTTTTCTGATTTTGCTGTTCACCCGTTTCCACCTCCTTGGATTGTTTTACCGCCTGACATCATCAACCCTAATTCCTGTTCGGTTGTTTCTTTCGGATCAACAATCCCTACAATTTGCCCTTCATAAATAACTGCAATTCGGTCCGAAACATTCATGATCTCATCCAATTCCAGCGAAAGGAGCAAGACCGCTTTTCCTTTATCACGTTGCTCAATCAGTCGTCTGTGGATAAACTCGATCGCCCCAACGTCCAGACCACGCGTTGGTTGTGCTGCGATCAACAAATCTGGATCCTTGTTCACTTCACGTGCGATAATGGCCTTTTGCTGGTTCCCACCGGAAAGCGCGCGTGCAGGCGTATGAATGCTCGGTGTACGTACATCGAATTCTTCGATCAGCTTGGCAGCATGCTTGTTGATCGCATCGTAATTCAAGAAACCGTTCTTATTGAATTCAGGATAGAAATACGTTTCCAGCACCATGTTTTCACTCATGGAGAAGTCCAGCACCAGTCCACGTTTATGACGGTCCTCCGGAATATGGGAGAGACCGCTTTCAGAAATGACACGAGGAGTTTGATTGGTAATTTCCTTTCCATTTAACAGGATTCTACCTTCATGCACCCTACGCAAACCTGTTAACGTTTCAATCAGCTCACTCTGCCCGTTCCCGTCTACCCCTGCAATGCCAAGGATTTCACCAGCACGCACATCAAAGGAAATTTGATTCAGGGCATTGACACCACGGTTCCCCAACGCTGTAACCTTGTCCACAGATAAAATGGCTTCTTTTGGCTTAGCTTGTTCTTTTTCAACTTTAAAGTTAACTTCGCGACCAACCATCTTCGCCGCCAAATCATCTGGATTCGTCTCTGCAACGGTGACAGAATCGATCACTTTTCCGCGACGAATGATCGTCACTTTGTCACAAACCGCCATAATTTCTTTCAGCTTGTGCGTAATCAAAATGATCGTCTTGCCTTCCTTCACCAGATTCTTCAGGATCTCAATCAACTCATGAATTTCCTGGGGTGTAAGAACAGCGGTAGGTTCGTCAAAGATCAGGATATCCGCACCGCGATAAAGGGTTTTTAAGATCTCCACCCGTTGTTGCATCCCCACAGAGATATCCTCGATCTTGGCCATGGGATCAACCATCAATTTATAGCGTTTGGACAGTTCTGCGACCTCTTTGGCAGCACTTTCAATGTCTATCTTTAACCCTTTCTTGGGTTCGTTTCCAAGAATAATGTTTTCTGTAACTGTAAACGGTTCCACCAACATGAAATGTTGATGCACCATTCCAATTCCCAAGTCGTTGGCTACGTTCGGATTTGTAATTTGTACTACTTTTTCATTGATCAGGATTTGACCTTCTTCTGGTTGGTACAATCCAAAGAGAATGTTCATGAGGGTGGATTTCCCCGCTCCATTCTCCCCCAAAAGCGCATGTATTTCACCTTTTTTTACAACCAAGTTAATATTATCGTTTGCGACGATTCCTGGAAATCGCTTCGTGATGCCTCGCATTTCAACTACAGTTTTACCTTGTTCCACGCTGTTCACCCCGTTTTATGGATGAAATAAGAAGCTGCAGTGAGACGTTAAATAGAAGGAAAGAACAAGGCTAGACCAGTTGCTAGCCTTGTTCTTTTACCACTTGGCTACTCTTATTTCGTAGGTTCTTCAGGTACTTTGATTTCGCCTTTGATAATTTTTTGCTTGTAATCTTCAACGACTTTCAAAACATCTTCTGGAACGGTTTCTTTCGATGTTTCTGGCAAGCCTACACCGTTTTCAGCAAGACCCAGGTGGATGGTTTTTCCTTTGATGGTATCCCATTTACCTTCGATTACGTCTTTGGAAACGCGCTCAACTGCTTCGTCAACACGTTTCATCATGGAAGTCAGTGTGATTTCTTTACCAAAAGTCAGGGATTGGTCTTTGTCAACACCGATTACCCAAACATTTTCACCTTTGGATTTACGGTCTTTCGCTTCGTTAAATACGCCATCGCCAGTGGAACCAGCTGCGTGGAACACGATGTCAGCACCGCCGCCATACATTTGGGACGCTGTGGATTTACCGAGGTCAGGCTTGTCGAATGCACCAGTATATACGACCATTACTTCTGCATCCGGTTTTACAGCTTTCACACCAGCAGTGAATCCTGCTTCAAAACGTTTAATAACAGGGATATCGATACCGCCAACAAAACCGATTTTGTTCGTCTTGGTCATGGATCCAGCAACTACCCCAACCAAGAATGCACCTTCATGCTCTTTGAACAAAACGGATGCTACGTTTGGCGCTTCCACTACGGAGTCGATAATCGCCAATTTCGAATCTGGGTTTTCTTCAGCAACCTTTTTCACATGATCGCCCATCAAGAAACCAATACCCCAAGTCAGATCCCAACCGTCTTTCACGAATTGAGTCAGGTTCGGGATGTAGTCCGCGTCACCAGTAGATTGCAGGTACTTCACATTGTCCTCAGGAAGGCCAAGATCTTTTTGCAGTTTTTGCAGACCTTCCCAAGCGCTTTGGTTGAACGAGTTGTCATTCACGCCACCAACGTCAGTAACCATACCAACTTTAGCGGTAGGTGCTGCTGCTTGTCCGCCACCAGTGTTGGCTTGTCCGCCTTGTCCTTGCTCAGGAGCCTTGGTGCCGCATCCCGCTAATACGAGGGAAAGGCTAAGGGCTGCAACGGATAAGACTGAGAAAACCTTTTTCATGCGTGTTACCCCCATTTTTTAGTTTATGAACCGAAATTGGTGGCAAGAAAGTGCATCCATCGACAAAATCCGATTGTCAATTTGTGGATATCCGACGTTTGTTTGACGTGCAAACATCTTGCCACAATTTCCATGAGTCCGTAGAAATTTTAACCTATGCCGTTAGATTCATGCAAGCGAAATTTCCATGCTACTAATTTCTCACGAATGTTAACGTCGAATAATGTCATGAAATGTTGGATTCTACAGATGGCCGAGGTATACGTACTTCACGGGGTTTACTGCCCTCATACGGTCCTACAACCCCTTGTGACTCCATCATGTCAATCAGCCTGGCTGCACGTGTATAGCCAACACGCAGTCTTCTCTGCAGCAAGGAAGCAGATGCGGTCTGCGCCTCCGCAACGATTTGCAAGGCTTGATCGTACAGTTCATCATCGACAGCCTGAACTGGTTCTTCCGTCACTTCTTCTGGAATCATTTCCTCGCTGTATGTAGCCTCTTGTTGCTCCTTAACGAAACGAACCACCTCCTCTACTTCACTATCGGACACAAATGCGCCTTGAACACGGGTTGGTTTGGAAGCGCCCATCGGCAAAAAGAGCATATCCCCTCTACCAAGTAGTTTTTCCGCTCCACCCATATCCAATATCGTACGTGAATCCGCCATCGAAGATACGCCAAAGGCGATACGGGAAGGGATATTGGCTTTGATTACGCCCGTAATGACATCCACCGAAGGACGCTGTGTAGCAATGATCAAATGGATTCCTGCAGCACGAGCCATTTGGGCCAGACGGCAGATCGCATCCTCCACTTCTCCAGGTGCAACCATCATCAGGTCTGCCAACTCATCAACAATGACTACGATATAAGGAAGTTTAGCGGCTCTCATGTTGTTTTCACTCATGGTAGCAACTTGTTGGTTATACATTTCGATATTGCGCGCACCCGACTTCGCAAACAGGTTATACCGCCGTTCCATCTCAGCCACGACTTTTTTCAAGGCGACCGAAGCTCGACGAGGATCTGTCACCACAGGAGCCAACAGATGCGGGATCCCATTATACACATTCAGCTCAACCATTTTTGGATCGACCATCATCAATTTCACTTCATCTGGCCGCGCCTTGAACAAAATGCTCATGATCAAGCCGTTGATGCATACCGATTTTCCGCTTCCTGTTGCACCAGCCACCAATAAGTGCGGCATTTTCGTTAAATCAGCAACAATCGGTTCCCCCGAAATATCACGTCCTAGTGCCACCGTCAGCTTGGCAGAAGCATCCTGGTACGGAGCTGCTTCCAATACTTCACGCAACGAAACCATGGCCACCTCAGCATTCGGAACTTCAATCCCAATGGCTGATTTTCCTGGTATGGGAGCTTCGATTCGAATATCTTTCGCTGCTAAAGCGAGCGCCAAGTCATCGGTCAGGCTAACGATGCGGCTCACCTTCACTCCTGTTGCCGGCTGAATTTCATAGCGAGTGACAGCTGGTCCCCGATGGACTTCGGAGACAATGGCGCTTACCCCAAAACTTTTCAGGGTTTGCACCAGCTTGGTCGCATTTGTTGTATGATCGATTTCCTTCCCGCTGCTGAATGACTTTGGTCGTGACAGCATATGTAAGCTTGGTATTTCATAAGGCATCGGGGAAATGTCCTCGCTTTCGAGCGTTCCAAAGATCAGCTCGTCCCCTTCGAGTGCAAACGTAATCTCAGTTGCTGTCCGATTTTTCCCCTGAATCGATGCGGGATCATTCGTTTCTTCTTCCATCAGCCGTTCAGCAAAATCTCTGATGACCGGAGCAACAATCGGTTCTTCTTCCGGCTCCATCTCCAGCATGATTCCCGTGTCATGGGTATCCAGGTTGTTCATGGTTGATGGATTGCTTTTGGCAGCCTTTTCTTCTTCCTTACGTTTTTCAGCATCTGCCTTTTTCTTTTCATTTTCTTCCTGCAGCAATTGCAAGGAATCCTTTACAGATTCTTTTCCTCGCTCGTACGCAAATTGAAACTTATTTTTGATAAACAGAAGGATCTCCACATAAGAGAGATTTAACAGAAACATCAGCCCTACCAGATACAAGAGCACAATGATCAGTCCGGTGCCAATCGCCCCAAACAGACTATTGCTAATCGCAAAAAAGAAAGCTCCTACCATACCACCCGCTACGTTCGTAGTGGATACTTTCTGCTGATGATCGAGCCAGAGGTGATCCCAGGTTACGCGGATGATGCTTTGATCCGGAAATCTTCCTTTTGCAGTGATCTCTCCATAAAATTGCAAGTGTGCCCAGATGAGTGTTGCCAAAAACAACAGAAAGCACCCAAACACCTGCGGACTCATCCGGAATGGCTTTCTGGTAAACATGGTGTACACAGAAAAACAGATGAGTAAAAGAGGTAAAACAAAATCATAGGAACCAGCCAGGAAACGAAACGTGAACGATAATACATTTTTTCCAAGCCAGCCGCTTTCCAGTAAGCCAATTAAAGATAGCACAATAATGACAAGACCAGTCAATTCTAGCTTTGCTACCGAGGTCCATGCCGAGCTTGCCTTTTTTCTTCCCATGGGCATGCCTCCTCTCATGCAGTAATGAAAAGGCAGCCGTAAACTACCGGCTGCGTCTACTATCAAGTATACCACAGGAAAAAGGGAGAAATACAGGGATAATTCGCTAGTTGAATTCCGGTCGAAACGAAATGGTTTGACCGGGTGCAAAACGTGGATTCAAATAGTCCTGGGGATCGGGAGAAATGAGTCGAACGATTTTCCCTTCGGACGAACTGATCGGTTCTACGAGCATAGTCACGCCAGCTCCCATGTTGATCTCCTGGATGTTCTGTTTCTCCGTCTGCTCCATGTTTTCGAAGACGAATTCCAGCGGCATCGTCGTATACATGATCATTGAACGATCCTCTCTTCTTTACGAGCCTTTTCTATGAGTTCGTTGAGCTTTTTCAACGCTTTACCGAGCCCGCCTACCTCATCAATCAGCCCATATTTGACAGCATCGGCACCGATCACATTTGTCCCGATATCACGCGTCAATTCACCTGTTCGCATCATGAGATCTTTAAACTGTTCCTCTGTAATCTTGGAATGTCTGGCGATGAAATGCACGACACGATCTTGCATTTTGTCGAGGTATTCAAACGTCTGCGGGACACCAATCACAAGACCTGTTAAACGAATCGGATGGATCGTCATGGTAGCGGTCTCTGCGATAAAGGAGTAATCTCCGGAGACTGCGATGGGAACGCCAATACTATGACCTCCACCCAGCACCAATGTGACCACCGGTTTTGTCAGAGAGGCTACCATCTCCGCAATGGCCAACCCCGCTTCCACATCTCCGCCTACGGTATTCAGCAGTACCAATACTCCTTCAATCTTGCTGTTTTGTTCTGCTGCGACCAGCTGTGGAATCAGATGCTCATATTTTGTTGTTTTATTTTGTGGAGGAAGTTGGATATGCCCTTCCACTTGCCCTATAATAGATAGGCAGTAAATATTGCTTTCCAATTGTGGCACATTGGTTTGTCCCAGCTGTGTGATCGTATCAAGCACTCTTTTTTTCGCATCATCCGTCATTGGTTCATCCGTCACTGCAGGTTGCTGCTCTTGATTAGAATCTCCAGTTAGTTTTTTGCGTTGATTAGAATCTTGATCTACAGGCATATGACACCCTCCTTCAACTTTCCTCCTTTATTATGGATTGGGGAAGGAAGAATGATGCACAACAATGTACCTGCCATACAAAGTAGACCATTGAAACTTTTTTACGTGCCTACTCGTATAACTTCATAGATTCTTATGGGGAGAATTCTCTTTTTATGAAACGGGTATCTTCTGGCGACTTTTCATTACGTGCCACGATAAATGATTGAGCGATTTTTTCGCAGATACTGAAAGGCGGTTGAAATGAAATGAAATGGAAAGAAGTATGGGATTGGACTAAGGCTCTCGGATTTTCACTTGTGGTGGCGATGGTTATTACCATTTTTGTATTTCAACCCTTTAAAGTGGAAGGTCACTCAATGGACCCTACCCTGCATGATCAAGAACGAATTTACGTTTCGAAGCTTAACCACACGTTCTCCACTTTGCCAGACTATGGGGATATCGTCATTATCGACAGTCGGGTAGAACGTAAACGCACCTTCAAAGACGATTTCACGGAGACACCCTTTGTCAGTCTGTTCACTTCCGATGAGAATGGACATATGTTTTATGTAAAACGAGTCATTGGAAAACCAGGCGATGTCTTGGAATTTAAAAACAACCAAGTCATTCGTAACGGTGTAGCTCTGGATGAACCATATATCAAGGAGACAATGGCATTTGTTTCTGATAAAAAGTGGATTGTACCGGAAAACAGCGTTTTTGTAATGGGAGATAACCGGAATAATAGTAAAGACAGTCGAGATATTGGGTTTATCCCACTTGATCATGTCATTGGCAAAAAAGTATTTGACCTTGATTTTTCAAACTGATTGGTTTTGAAACCGATCCGGTTTTGATTCGTATGATTAGGGGAAGCTTCAGTCGAAGGAGTGGTTCTATTGCTTAAGAAATTACTGAAAAGTTTGTTGGGCCAAAGTTCCTCGCATCATCCTTACCGGAAATACAGCAGCAGCGATATGCGTCATCGAAAGTATCCTCCGCAATCGCATGGTCATGGTCAGGGGCATTCCTATTACGGGAATTCTCATTACAAGAAAAAACATTCCAGCTTCAGCTTTTTTAGCAGCTAATTTCAAGCGAACAAAAAAAGGAGTTGTTTACCGATCTATACGGTAAGCAACTCTTTTTTCTTTACCGCTCGTAGTTTGATGAATATGGTTAATTGTGAATGACATACTTTCCCTTCAGACGTTAATCCCGTAAAGACACAATTCTTTTTCGCCTAGTGAAATCATGCCTTCATAATGCATTCCAAGTTTTTGTAACAGCTTGGCGGAAGCTTGATTATTTTCATTGGTTATCCCCACAATGCGCTGCAACCCCAATACGCCAGTTGCATAATTCATCACAGCGGACGCAGCCTCAAAGGCATACCCATTCCCCCAGAATTTTGGGAGAAACGCAAAACCGACATCTACATCTTCCAATGATTCTCTTTTAACCAATCCGCAAATTCCGATTGGAACGCCCCCATCTTTCAGCTCAGTCAAATAAAAACCGAACCCGAGGCGGGCATACATGTCTTGTGAAACATTCTCGATATAGCCCCTGGCATCTTCGAGAGTTCTCACCCCGCGATCACCTATGTACTTGATCCAGGATGGGTCGTTCAACAATTCAAGGATAAAAGCCGCATCCTCCATTGATTGATGGCGAAGAATCAAACGATCTGTTTCCAGAACTTTCATCTCCCTTACCTCCCATACTTCCATATCTGATATTCATGATTATAACAATAAAAACAGCACCGTCGTCATTCGAAAAAAGCAGGCAATTGTTCTGTGCGTGCTCAACGAAGCTTTCTGAATGAACGCTGGATGCGTTACCCCTCTTTTTATTGATTTTGTTGTTGAATCTGCGGATAATCCGTTGATTATTACCTACATAATCATTGACAAAAAATGGAGTTCAACCTATGTTTAAATAAATAACATTTGTTGGAGAGGCGAGAGAAATGTTGGTACAATCAGTGGGTTTGGGTTACTTTTGGTTGATTGTATACTCGGGAGATGCCAACGAACAATCTGTGGGAGAGTTACTGTTAAAACAAAGACAAGGTTATAAAGTGTATAAAAAATATCGATATTTGAATGATGACGAAAATTCATACTCCACATTTGTATTATTGTTAAATTAGTGCTATCTATAGCAAATTACCGACATACTTGACCGCCATCCGTACAAACTTAGCTTACATTGGGAAGATCAAATGCTCTTATGAACAAACGTTTGATTTTAGCTAGTCATGATACGATTATATAGCCAATTGATTATTTACCAAACCAAAAAGGAGCCTTAACCCTAGAAATATCAGGGGTTTTGGCTCCTATTTTTATGTAACCCGATAACACTTCCATTATTAATTGGGACTTTTATACATGCATTTAGGGAAAGCAATCGTAATGCCATGCCGAAACGATAATAACAACTTCCTATTTTTTACATCTATGATCAAAATAAACAACAATGTAAAAAACAATTTGAACACTTTCGTCAAATACCACCTAATTTTTCTTGTAATATGATTTGGCATACGATTTGCATTAATCATAGATTGATTTTTTTAAAAAATGAATATTAATTTAGGGGGTAGTTTGAGGAAGTAATAGAGGTATCGGCGGTAGACAGATACTTGTCTTCTTTGCCATAAGATCATTTTCATCCCAATACATATAAGCAAATACTCGGTAAAATGTGAAATTCATCTATTAAAGGAGGCCTCCATTTGCAAACAGATAAACACTTGAAAAAGGATTTGCGTATCCGTCATATCACAATGATATCGATTGGAGGAGTTATTGGGGCAGGACTATTTATTGGGAGTGGTGCTGTTATTCACTCAGCTGGCCCTGGTGCCCTCGTCTCTTACGCTCTTGCTGGATTACTTGTCATATTTGTTATGAGAATGCTTGGTGAAATGGCAGCAGCCAATCCTACTAGTGGTTCCTTCTCTACTTTCGCAAGCGAAGCAATTGGTCCTTGGGCGGGATATACAATCGGCTGGTTATATTGGTTTTTCTGGGTTATTGTCATAGCTATTGAAGCCACAGCTGGTGCGTCGATTATTCAATTTTGGTTGCCTGGGATTCCTTTGTGGCTATTAAGTTTGAGCTTAACTATCTTACTGACGCTCACTAACATTAAATCAGTGAAATCGTTCGCAGAATTCGAATACTGGTTTTCGATGGTAAAGGTGATCAGTATCATTTTGTTCCTTACAATTGGAGCAGCTACTCTGTTTGGGTTTATACCGTGGGTCGAAACACCGGGCCTTTCCCATTTAATTGAGATAGGCGGATTTATGCCAAACGGAATAGGTTCCGTTCTTCTAGGGATTACGGTAGTCATTTTCTCATTTATGGGAACAGAAATTATCGCTGTTGCAGCCGGCGAATCAGCTGAGCCCTCCAAAGCCGTTCGCGTTGCTACAAATAGTGTAATCTGGCGCATCCTGGTTTTTTATATTGGATCTATTTTTATTGTTGTAACCATTCTACCGTGGAATTCAGCCGAGTTGTTAAAAAGCCCTTTTGTCGCGGTTCTTGAGCATGTAGGTATTCCTAGCGGTGCCCAGATCATGAATGTAATCGTTTTAACTGCTGTATTATCCTGTCTGAATTCCGGGTTATATACTAATTCACGTATGCTATACGGAATGGCTCAAAAAGGGGATGCGCCAAAAGCTTTTCAAAAGCTAAATAAAAATGGTGTGCCCGTTCGAGCGATTCTGTTTGGTACGTTTTTTGCTTATATTGGGGTCGTCTTTAACTATCTTTCCCCTGATAAGGTATTTCTTTTCCTCATTAATGCCTCCGGTGGTATTGCTTTATTAGTCTATCTCGTAATCGCTTTTTCCCATTTACGGATGCGGAAAAAACTAGAGAAGAAAAACAGGGGGCTGTTAGAAGTTAAAATGTGGCTTTTCCCCTACCTGACTTATCTCACAATCGCAGGAATCGGTACAATATTAGTATCTATGTTCTTTATAGACTCGATGAGAACGCAAATATCGCTTACCCTCTTTATTGCTGTACTGATCGTCTCATCCTACTTTCTTTTTCATAAAAGAAGGTCCCCTTTGGATGAAGACTCATTTGACTCCAAGAGAAAATCTAACATAAGTTAAACCAAGGTTATGCGACACAGTACGTTTCAGTTTCAATGATCTTGCCCTCAGACATGAACCTATGATTTTGAAATTTCATGATCCACGTCATACTCATGCCACACTGTGGTCAATCTGTGGTCAAATGTCCATTTTCCAAACCAAAAAAGGAGCCTTAACCCTAGAATATCAAGGGTTTTGGCTCCTATTTTTCCGTAATCCGATTACACTTCCATAATGATCGGCAATATCATCGGACGTCGTTTTGTCTGGTCGTAAAGATAACGACCGAGCGCGTCCTTCACGTTATTCTTCAACGAAGACCATTCATTTACGTTTTCTTCCATGCATTTCTCAAGTGTTTGGGTGACAATACGATTTGCTTCTTCCAGCAGGGTCTCTGACTCGCGAACATAGACAAATCCACGTGAGATAATATCTGGACCAGACAAAATCGTACCATTTTGTTTGCTGAGTGTAACGACAACTACCAGTATGCCGTCTTGTGACAGTAATTTGCGGTCGCGTAGAACGATATTGCCTACATCCCCTACGCCCAATCCATCAATCAATACATTGCCGGATGGGACCTTTGGACCAAAGCGGGCCTTGCCACCAGAAATCTCCACTGTATCCCCATTATCGAGCAGGAAGATATTTTCTGGGGGTACCCCGACTTGCTCTGCTAAGATGCCGTGCATCCGCAACATGCGGTACTCGCCGTGAATCGGTATAAAATATTTCGGACGAATCAGGTTGAGCATGAGGCGGAGCTCTTCCTGGCTTCCATGTCCCGATACGTGTACAGTGCCATTAGGGCCATGTCCACCATAAATCACTTCTGCACCCGCACGATAAAGCTGATCAATCGTACGAGCAACATATTTTTCATTGCCTGGGATTGGTGTTGCGGCAATGATGACAGTATCTCCCGGAAGAATTTCGAATTTCCGATGGGCGGATCGGGCCATACGGGTAAGAGCAGACATCGGCTCACCCTGACTTCCGGTAGAGATGACAACAACCTGCTCAGCTGGGAGCTTATTGATCTCATCTGCTTCCACGAACAATCCTTCTGGTGCGTGCAAATAGCCTAAGTCCAGACTGATGTTGATAACATTCACCATGCTCCGTCCTGCTATTGCTACTTTCCGATTGTTAATCATAGCCGCATCCAAAACCTGTTGAATACGGTGAATGTTGGAAGCGAAAGTAGATACGATAATTCGGCCTTCAGCCTTTCGAAATGCCTCTTTTATCGCTTCTCCCACTGAGCGTTCTGAGCCGGTAAAGCCTGGACGCTCTGCATTCGTACTATCGGACAGAAGGCACAGCACTCCACGCTCACCAATTTCAGCCATCTTGGCAATATCTGCAGCTTGACCACTGACCGGTGTTTGGTCAAACTTAAAGTCACCAGTGTGAACAATGTATCCCTCCGGTGTCTCAAGGCAGATCCCGACACTGTCTGGAATACTGTGATTCACATGGAAAAAGGTTGCTTTTATTGACCCAAGTTGGATTTCCGAGCTATTGGTAATGAGATGACGCTTTGTTTCGTTTAGTATACCCGCTTCTTTTAACTTTGCTTCAATTAATCCTAGTGTGAGTTTGGTTGCGTATACGGGTACATTGAGATGTTTGAGCACATAGCTTAAACCGCCGATGTGATCTTCATGTCCATGGGTAATAATGATGCCGCGAACCTTATCGCGATTTTCTTCCAGATACGTAATGTCTGGAATGACCATGTCTATTCCAAGCATCTCTTCTTCTGGAAATTTCAATCCAGCATCAACGACGACTATATCGTCATCAGACTGGATTACATACATATTCTTCCCAATTTCGCCTACTCCGCCCAGTGCGAAAATGAGAACACGTTGTTGAGACTTAGACAATGTTGAACCTCCTATATTTAGTTGTGTACACTCTTTCAACCGCCCCAAATCACTTATCTTTATTATACCCGAAAGAAAAAGCCAAACACAAGTAACAAAACCCAAGCTGCCTT
>DASQNU010000234.1:0-2259 GCA_035644815.1 Bathyarchaeia archaeon
GCAAAGTATGCTCAAGCTGATCGGGGTTACCTCGGTGGTGAAGCCTACGGCGATCGTGCTTGCTTGCTTTTTGGCAGTGCAGGTAGCTTATTTTTGGGTCATTCGGAGTCGGTATTTGCGGCATTTGAAGCAGGCGATTGGATAATAAATTGGAAAACGAAAACAGCCGATATGTCACGTGAAGTGAACATCGGCTGTTTTTCTTTTATCCGTTTATTTTCGTGTCGATATGGATGGCTTGAATGGATGGTAGTGAATTTTACCATAATTATTTAAATTTCTTGTATGTTTTTGGGGAAATAATCATTTACTCCTAGAGAGGGGGAGGCTTTAACATTGGCCGAAATATTTTTAGGTGAAAAGAAACAAGACCATCAAGGGACCATTCTCCTAGATTGAATAATGGTTCATGTCGAAACCACATCGTGGGAACGATTTTTGGGCTCGTATGTTTACTAATTTCCAACCAGTTGGTAATTTTAGAGAAAGAAATGGAAAAAATCTTGGAATTGTTTAGATTAAACGTCCTTAAAGTAGGAGTAAAACTAGCATGTTAATCGTCGTTGAAGAGCTGTTTGGCATAACTTCATTACCATTTCTCCATCTTCAATTCAGAATCAAGCCCACTCTGGTCCTAAAAAAAGAGCAAACTCTCCGGGAACTCATCGAAAAGACGAAGCCCGGTTTTTTTTCGACACCTTTAGGTTTACGACCTTACACACTTTCGGAAGAGCTCGCTTATTTTATGGACGCCTCCCAAGAATTCGAGACGATCGTGTACTTCTACGATCCCGATTACACCTCTATTGAAAATCTGTATCGCATCCGCAATATTCTCTTGCCAGACCGCAGGCTGATTCCGATTCCCTTTGATGGAGTCAAGGGAAATAGGGCTGAGCTGATCTATTTGATCCACACGCTGTCTGATTGGGCTGATAAGCAAACGCAGCATCTTACGTACGAGAAATTTTTGATCCATTCGCAATACTTCAAAAGTCGTTGTACGCCGTGGAGCATTGTAACGGAGTTGGCACCGTTCGCCGAGGTGAAAAAGCATCGGACTGTATTTCAACGGCCAAGCAAGCTCTCTTTTAAACAAGTATACGCGGAAGCTGATGGGAAGCTGAAGGTGCACAAAACCGGAGAATTGCTTGATTTATGGAAGCAGATGATGGTCGCCAAAACGGAAGGCAAAAAAGTCTGGGTTGTACGCAAAGGGGTGGAGACGGAACTGCCGGATGCGGATTTTGTTTTTGATCTGGGGAATATGTCGCTTCCTGTCAACATTCCGTATGTTCACGCGGTTTTTGCGCCAGGGAAATGAGCGACTTCACGCTTACAGCCAAAAAGTCATGGTTCCAGATTAACGTTTCAGAAGTCCCAAAAAATTTTGGAAAAACAGCAACCTTTTTCCAAAGGTATCCGTTTAGATAGGAAGAAGGACTTCCTAAATGATGGAAGGAGTCATTCGTTTGTTATCGACATTCATTCTCTTCCCGATTTGTCTCGTCATGGCAGTCGCGGTCTACACGGATATACGTCGACGCTTGATTTACGACTGGCTGACACTGCCGGGTATTGTCTATTTTCTCTTGGTGCATGCCTTTCTTCATTCAGAACAATGGTTCGATTATTTGTTGGGTGTAATCGTGATGGGAGGAATATCCCTGCTGATGGCTATTCTCAGCAGAGGTCAGCTGGGAGGCGGAGACATCAAACTGCTGGCTCTGGTAGGGGCGGCCGTCGGGTGGCAGGCCGGCATCTATGTCTTGCTTTTTACCTATTTGCTTGCTTCATTCGTCGCTATTCCCGTCTGGATCGTCAGCAAATGGCGAAAGAACCGGGAGCGGAAGCTGGAATTTCCGATGGCTCCCTTCATCGCAGGAGGAACAAGCCTATTGATCCTGATCGTGTTTGCCCAATGATTGTAATTGCTGACAGACCATTTGAACAAGGAGAGGTAATCCATCAATGCTGGAATCAAAACGAAGAGCCATCATCTTTTTAACATTATCCTTTTTGCTGGCTGCAGCAGCGGGCTTTCTAGTATTAAAGAAAGTCCGGGACATGAACGAGCAGCTGGGCCAAATGATTGAAATCTATGTAGCAAATACCGACATCGCATCGCGATCGCTTATCTCGCCTGACCAAGTGACGGCGAAGCAGATTCCGAAAAAATTTGCGGATCAATCGTATGTGACCGATAAAGCAAGTCTGCAAAATCAAGTAACCGTCGTGCCATTGTCGGCTGGCGATATT
>DASQNU010000235.1:0-18314 GCA_035644815.1 Bathyarchaeia archaeon
GAACCCAACAGCAGTTGTACCTAACATTTACATAGAAGCGAGGAGAGTTGGAGATGTTAGAATTTTTGCGTAAGCAAGATCCACAGGTTGCAGAAGCGATTAACCTTGAGTTAGGCAGACAGCGTGACAAGATTGAATTGATTGCCTCTGAAAACTTTGTCAGCCGTGCCGTAATGGAAGCAATGGGGACTGTATTGACCAACAAATATGCGGAAGGTTATCCAGGTCGCCGTTACTATGGTGGTTGTGAATATGTCGATATCGCGGAAAATATCGCGCGTGATCGCATCAAGGAAGTATTTGGCGCAGAGCATGCCAACGTGCAACCTCACTCCGGCGCTCAAGCAAATATGGGTGTTTATCTGGCGATCCTGCAGCCAGGGGATACCGTTCTCGGGATGAATCTGTCCCACGGCGGTCACTTGACGCACGGAAGCCCGGTCAATTTCTCCGGCCTCCTCTATAATTTCGTTGAATATGGAGTGGATCAGGAAAACCACCGCATCAATTACGACGATGTCCGTGCAAAAGCATTGGAGCATAAGCCAAAATTGATCGTAGCTGGTGCTAGTGCATATCCGCGCACCATCGATTTTGCGAAATTCCGTGAAATTGCTGATGAAGTAGGCGCTTATTTCATGGTCGACATGGCGCATATCGCCGGTCTGGTTGCAGCTGGCTTGCATCCAAATCCAGTGCCGCATGCACATTTTGTGACTTCTACTACGCATAAAACACTGCGTGGTCCACGCGGCGGTCTGATCCTGTGCAAAGAAGAATTCGCAAAAGCGATCGACAAAGCGATCTTCCCAGGTGTGCAGGGCGGTCCGTTGATGCACGTAATTGCTGCCAAAGCAGTAGCATTCGGTGAATTGCTCCAGCCGGAATTCAAACAATACGCACAAAACATTATTACCAACGCCAAAGCGTTTGCAGATGCTCTTCAAGCGGAAGGATTAACGCTCGTATCCGGCGGAACTGACAACCACCTCGTCCTCGTAGATGTACGCAACCTCGGCTTGACCGGTAAAGTGGCGGAGCACCTCCTGGATGAAGTCAATATCACAACCAACAAAAACACCATCCCATACGATCCAGAAAGCCCATTTGTCACAAGCGGCGTGCGAATGGGAACCCCTGCGGTAACGACTCGCGGATTTGATGAAGCAGCGATGAAAGAGGTAGCCGCCATCATCGCGCTGACACTGAAAAATCCTGAGGATGCCAGCAAACACGAAGAAGCTCGTGCACGTGTTGCAGCACTGTGTGCTCGCTTCCCAATGTATGAAGGATTGGAAATCTAAATAGAACGTTATAGAAGAAGCAGGCCTCGTTGAGATGGTCTGCTTTTTTCATTTTTAGACTTCTTTGTTTTGGCTTTCAAACATTTTCTCCACAGCTGGCGAGCATATTTCGAAACGGAGCACCTGCGAAGCCCGGACCCAGCGGAGTGGGAAATCGCGGGCAAAAGGGCCGCAACCTGTCCGAGCTCCGTAGCGGCTACCACTTTTGCGGCACCCCGCGATTTGCTGCGGAGCGGACAGTCCCCACATCCCAGTAGGGCGAAGAATGAAGCGGAGTTTCGAAACATGCTCCCACCCCCCACCATTTCTAATATTTCTGTAAATTGACGTTGGTAAACTCCTCCTATATTATAAAAAGGATGCATGGAAGCGGAAAAACGGAGGGATTACAATGAGCCGTGTATACGTGTTTGACCATCCTTTGATTCAACATAAATTAACCTTTATCCGTGATAAGAATACGGGTACGAAAGAGTTTCGCGAGCTTGTCAATGAAGTGGCCACGCTGATGGCGTATGAGATCACTCGGGACCTGCCACTGGAGGACGTAGTGATTGAAACACCGGTTGCGCAGTGCAAAGCACGTGTGATTTCCGGTAAGAAGGTAGGTTTGATCCCTATCTTGCGTGCAGGACTTGGCATGGTTGACGGGATTCTCGATCTGATCCCAGCAGCCAAGGTAGGTCACGTTGGACTATACCGTGATCCGGAAACACTGCAGCCAGTCGAGTACTATGTCAAACTGCCGACTGATATCGAGGAGCGGGATCTGATTGTCATCGACCCGATGCTGGCAACCGGTGGATCCGCGTCTGCAGCCATTAGCGCATTGAAGCAGCGTGGAGCCAAAAACCTGAAGTTGATGTGTCTGGTCGCAGCACCGGAAGGCATCAAAGTGATTCAAGACGACCATCCAGACGTGGATATTTATGTTGCAGCGGTTGATGAAAAATTAAACGACCACGGCTATATCGTTCCCGGCTTGGGAGATGCGGGCGATCGCTTGTTTGGAACAAAGTAGGTGACATGATGAGTAAACTGAAAGTAATGACCGTATTTGGGACAAGACCGGAAGCCATTAAAATGGCGCCGCTCGTCCATGAGCTGAAGAAGCACCCAGAGACCATCGAGCCGATTGTCTGTGTAACCGCACAGCATCGCCAAATGCTTGATCAAGTCCTGGAAATTTTCCAGATTGAACCGGACATCGATCTGAATATCATGAAGGATCGGCAAACCTTGGTCCAGATCACGACACGTGCATTGGAAAGCCTGGATCAGGTCATGAAGGAATCGAAGCCGGACATCGTACTGGTGCATGGCGATACGACGACTACATTTGTGGCAAGTTTGGCTGCTTTTTATAACCAGATCGCGGTCGGCCACGTCGAAGCGGGACTGCGCACCTGGGATAAATATTCACCGTTTCCAGAAGAGATGAATCGCCAGCTGACAGGTGTGATGGCTGACCTTCATTTTGCGCCAACAGAGGGCTCGGCTGACAATCTCAGACGTGAAAACAAGCCGGAAGAAGCGATCTATATTACCGGGAATACGGCGATCGATGCCTTGCAGACGACCGTTCGTGCAGACTATGCACATCCGGTATTGGATAAGGTTGCGGGCAAGCGTATGGTGCTGATGACGGCACACCGCAGGGAAAACCTCGGTGAGCCGATGCGCCGAATTTTCCGAGCTGTTCGCCGATTGGTAGAGGAGCATGAAGATATCGCTGTGGTTTACCCCGTTCACTTGAATCCGGCGGTGCAAGAAGTGGCCGAGCAAGTGTTGGGCAACCACGATCGGATCCATCTGATTGAGCCGTTGGACGCGTTTGACTTCCACAATTTTGCTAGACGTGCTTTCCTGATCCTGACTGATTCGGGTGGTGTGCAGGAAGAGGCGCCTTCGCTCGGCGTACCGGTGCTGGTCCTGCGTGATACCACAGAGCGTCCGGAAGGGATTGAAGCAGGTACGCTGAAGCTCGCTGGCACTGATGAAGATACCGTATTCCAACTTTCACATGAACTGCTGACCGATGCTTCAGCATACGAGGCGATGGCGAAAGCGGCTAACCCATATGGAGATGGAAAAGCATCGGAGCGCATCGTTGCCGCCATTCTTCATCATTTTGGCAAAAAGGCAGAGCGTCCGGCCGCTTTTGAACCGGGGAAAGCCTAATATATGTATGAATGAGAAAGGGCGTTCCTATGGGCGCCTTTTGTCATTGGTTATCATGATGGATTCTTCGAAACTAAATGAAGACTCTGCCAAAGAACGGTTGCATCGAAGTTGATCTCCAACTGGCAGATGCTGATCAGATAAGGTCAAGAGAGCATTTATGTACTTGTTTTTTTAAGTGGATGATTTGAGCAATTGCCACGTGAGGAAGAGAAGAGAGGGACGGGCGGAGTCTTTGCCTCACCTGCTGAGGTGGAGCTTCCAAAAACGGTACACGCTTGTCACGCAACCTCGCCGGTTGAATATGCTTCCTTGAAACCTTTTGCGTGACGTACCGTTTTTGGAAGCGGAACCGGACAGTTAACACTCCCTTGCGGGTGTGGCAAGAACGTAAGTCCCGCCCTCTCTTCCCTTCCCCCACCACGATGTATGCACAAATATCATTCCTTCCAAAACTTTATTCGTAATATAGCGAAACTTCCCAGTTGTGAGAAACGTCTAAAGAGAGTATGGGTTTAACAGATAGAAAAGGTTGCTAGTAGGAGAGGAGTAATACATCATGAAAGCGCGCAAGGTAGTATCGCTTTTCACCGCATCGGTGTTGGCGTGGGGAGCATTTTTGCCATTCGTACCACAGGTTGCAGAAGCGCGTATGGAAACCAGCGCTCTCGCTCTTTCCTGGCAGACGCCGATTGGCGAGGGTACAACGCTGCAAAAATATTATAAATCGTATGGCAATCAACAAGTTTCGATCATGGTCACAAAAGTAGATTTGAACAATCCGTATGTGGAAGTAAAGCCAGTGTACGGGACCAAGGGAAAATTGACGGAGCGTCAATCCATTACGAATATGGCAAAGGAAACAGGAGCCGTAGCCGCAATCAACGCGGATTTCTTTAATATGTCCAAGCGAGGGGCACCTTTTGGGATTGTCATGAAGGACAGAGAGCTGATCTCTTCCATGGGATTGATTTCATACTGGTACAGTCTCGGGCTGACAGGCGACAAGACCGCGATGATTGAAAAATTCGGCTTTACCGGACAGGTGACGGCACAAAATGGAGCAGCGTATCCATTGCAAGGGGTCAACAAGGAAGAATACAACCCGAGCGAAGGACGCAAAAGCCATTTTAACCAAATGAACCTGTATACACCGAGGTTTGGAAAAACAAGCTTGGGACAAATTCCTGGCTATAATACCGTAGAAGTTGTGTTCCGCAACAATGTGGCAACCGAAGTTCGGGTCAATCAGCCGGGTGCACCAATCCCGGAGGATGGATACGTGCTGTGGGGGAATGGGCCGGCGGCGGTGTTCCTGCAACAGAACTTCCCGACTGGCTCAACCGCACAGGTCAGCTATGCGACCTTGCCTAATACTACGGATTGGGCGCAGGCGGTAGGTGGCAGTATTTTGTTAGTTGACCAAGGGGTTGCCAAGACCGCCTTCCAAGTGGACAGCTATCTGAAACAAATCAATGCGAGAACCGCCGTGGGCATCTCACAGGACGGGAAAACGCTGTACATGGTAACTGTAGATGGAGCCAAACCCGTATATCTGGAGGAAATGGCCGATATCATGGTGGAGCTGGGAGCATGGCGCGCCCTTAACCTCGACGGAGGAGGTTCTACCACTCACGCAGCACGTTTACTGGGCGAGAACGAAGCGAAGCTTGTCAGCCAACCAAAAGAAGGCTCGGAGCGTCGCGTGCCAACAGGGCTGGCTGTATACAATATGGCGCCTCCCGGAGAGTTGGCAGGGTTTCAGATCGCAGGGCCTACTGAAATGCTGATGGGTCAAACGGCTACATTTACGACAAAAGCGTGGGATAATCACTATCTCCCGTACAAAATCGATGCTGCAGATATCGAGTGGAAAGCCGAGCAGTCCGAAGCGGGTTCGTTTGAAGGAAATGTTTTCACGGCAACGAGTCCGGGCATCGCTTCAATCGTGGCGGAATCCAACGGAATCGCACAGCGCCGCGACGTCTATGTAATTACCGGACAGGATGTGGCCCAAGTCGTGGTCTCCCCTAGTCCGATCAACATGGTGCCAGGACAGACGCTCCAATTGGATGTAAAAGTGAAAACGAAAAAAGGACAGCTCATCAATGCTACACCAAAGAGCGTGCAGGTCTGGAGCGATTCTGAAGCGATCACGGTCGATTCCGAAAAATTGCAATTGATTGCCGGCGACCAACCGGGATCGGCGAATATTACGGTTTCCTATGACGGTGTAAGCACGACCGTACCGGTAATGAGTGGGCAGGAAATCGAAGTGCCATGGCTCACTTTTGACAATCAAACATCGATGTATCACGTCGGACATCCGGCATCGATCAGTGCATACGGTTCCTTCAAAGCGGTTAGCGGTGATGCCGATCTCGTCTATCGCACGACAAAATCCGCTCAGCTGAGCTATAATTTTGCGGGTGCGCCAACGTCTGATGTGCGAATCGCCTATGGACGAGTCGGAGCAAATCCAGTAACTATTCCGAGCAATCCGATTGGACTCGGTCTGTGGGTAAATGGCGATGGCAGCAATCATTGGCTGCGGGCTGAAGTGGTAGACGCCAAAGGAAAGCTCACTTATGTCGATCTGGCCAAAGAAATCAACTGGACTGGCTGGAATCAGGTGAAGGGCTTCATTCCAGGCGGGGTTACGTATCCATTGCAGCTGAAGAGTATTTATGTTGTCGATCGGCCGGATGATCAAGCAACCCAAGAGCAAGGGGTTCTCTACTTTGATGAAGTTTCCTTGTTGCTGCCGAAAAACACGGCCAATCAACCAGCGGGACGTGAGGTAGTTCCGGCCACACCGGGCACCATGTCTTTAGGCGAAGAGCTGGATATGGTCTATTCGCTGCAAAAGACAGCCGGATTCCTGGCGAAAGCACGCATCGATGTGAAGTCGGTGGCCGGCCAATCCATGCCAGGATACGTGCCTGCTGATTATTCCTTCACTTTGACGCCGGTCGCAATGCATGCTGGACAACAGGATCAACTGGCGTCCCATCCGATTACGATTACCTTGACGCCGAAGAAGTGGATTACCGGCAAAGGTGTTGGTCTGATGTACGTGAATCAAGCAAACAATACGCTGGATATGCTGATGGGGCAGGTTGATGCCAAAGGAAATTGGGTGTATGAAATCAACTCCTACGGCACCTATATCCCGTACTATCTGGATGCACCCAGTGGCGTCGCGTTCGTAGACATTGTCAATCACCCGGCTCAAGCGGAGATTACCAGCTTGGCCAACCGTGGATTGGTAAAGGGGATGGATGCCTACCATTTTGGGCCGGAGGTGCCATTGACGAGAGCGCAATTCGTCACACTGCTCGGGCGCGCATTTGACTGGAAGCTGCCGGCACAGCCAAAAGTCAGCTTCAAGGATGCGATCCCTGACTACGCCAAAGGTTCTGTCCAAGTAGCCGTTTCCAAGGGCTTGGTTAAAGGCTATGCAGACAAAACCTTTCGCCCTAATCAAACAGTGACAAGGGCTGAGGCATCGGTGATTTTAGACCGTGTCATGCAAAAAAAGGCAACGCCGAAAACAGTGCCTGCTGACAAAAAAAGCTGGCCGAAATGGGCGTCCACTTCCATCAACAACATGGTAGGCCTAGGCTTGATCGACCCGCAAAACAATCGCTTTGAACCAAACAAGCCGATGACACGTGCGGTGACGGCGGTTGCGTTGTATCGCAGTTTGGAGAATAACTAATAGGTTTGAGTAGAAGGGGACCAGATATTTGCTGGTCTCTTTTTTCTTTTCTTAATTACGTGGTCTAACGCTACGTGAGGAAGGGAAGAACGGGACGGGCGGAGTCTTTGGCATACCTTCTGAGGTGGAGCTTGCAAAAGCGGTACACGCTTGTCGCGCACCCTCTACGTATGAATACGCTTCTTCGAAACTGTTGTGCGACGTACCGTTTTTGCAAGCAGAACCGGACAGTACGCACTCCCTTGCGCGTGTGACAAGAACGCAGCCCCGCCCGATCTTCCCCTCCCCCACCACTATGTAGGCATAAACCAATGAACGAGCGATCGCTCATAGGCAGGAATAATTTATGTGAAGGAAGAATTAGATCATAGGAAAAAGTTGATCATGAGAGTGAGGAGAAGTTCAAATGAGTCATAAAGAAGTTGTCATCGTCAGCGCAGTGCGCACCGCTATCGGAAGCTTTCAAGGTTCGCTATCAAATGTAAGCGCTACCAGATTGGGGGCCATTGTATTGGAAGCTGCATTGGCGAAAGCTGGCGTTTCCAAGGACCTGGTCGGGGAAGTGATCATGGGTAATGTCTTGCAAGCGGGGCTGGGTCAGAATCCTGCGCGCCAAGCTGCCATACAGGCAGGCCTTGGTCATGAAGTGCCGTCCATGACGATAAACAAAGTGTGCGGCTCCGGTTTGAAGGCTGTACATCTAGCAACACAGGCAATTCTCGCAGGGGACTCCGACATTGTGCTGGCAGGCGGCATGGAGAATATGAGCCAAGCTCCTTATCTGCTTGAAGGTGCCCGCAATGGCTATCGCATGGGGGATCAAAAAGTAGTAGATTCCATGATTCGTGATGGTCTCTGGTGTGCCTTCAATGATTACCACATGGGCATCACCGCGGAAAATTTGTGTGATCATTATGGATTGACACGGGAAGAACAGGACGAGTTCGCAGCGTGGAGTCAGGAAAAAGCGTTGCAAGCCATCGCGGAGGGACGTTTTGCGGACGAGATTGTACCTGTAAGCATCCCGCAGAAAAAGGGAGATCCGCTCGTGTTCGAGGTGGATGAATTCCCACGCGCTGGTGTAACAGCAGAATCGCTTGGCAAGCTGCGAGCAGCTTTTAAAAAGGACGGATCCGTTACGGCGGGGAATGCTTCGGGAATCAATGATGGTGCAGCTGCGCTTTTAATCATGTCGCGCGAGAAGGCTGATGAGCTGGGCTTGAAACCGCTCGCTCGCATCGTAGCGAATGCCAGCGGCGGGGTAGATCCGAAAGTGATGGGAATCGGACCTGTGCCAGCAACCAAGCGTGCGCTCGAAAAAGCAGGTCTGACTCTTGAACAGATCGATCTGATTGAAGCAAACGAGGCATTTGCCGCTCAATCCCTTGCTGTAGGGAAAGAACTGGGCTTTAACCGCGACAAGCTGAATGTGAACGGGGGAGCGATCGCTCTCGGTCATCCGATCGGTGCCAGCGGAGCGCGCATTCTTACTACTTTACTACATGAAATGCATAGAAGGAGTGATGTAAATCACGGTCTTGCTACTCTATGCATCGGTGGCGGGCAGGGTGTCGCGACGATTGTTGAGAAACTATAAGTGTGTAAAAGTTGTAGAAAAAATGTGAACGCTTTGTGTATTGTGGGTGGGTCAAGTTGACAAAGCCGACACAATTTCGATAATATGAATGAGGGCCGAGGGGCTACAGCCGCCTGCCCTCTCCTTATGTAGAAGGGGGATTTCAAGCTTGTCAAAACTTGACAATCCTTGGCAAGCATTTACGCTTGTGACATTGATAGGCGCTGACCTTGCTATTTGTATCGTAGCGGGTGTCCTGCTGGGCAAGTACATAGATGGCAAATTTCAAACTAGTCCGTTGTTCTTGATGATAGGCTTGCTGGCAGGCTTAGGACTTGGAGTCTACAGTGTGTATCGTATTATCCGCAAGTACCTTTAGGAGACCCAAGATGGAAACGTTTTCTCTGGCAATGCGACGCACCTTTCGCTACACATTCATAGGGATCGCAATCACCGCGATTCTCTGGGCATTGTTGCCTGGGTACCATCTATTCCTGCAGAGTCTGCTCTTGGGAATGGTAGGGAGTCTTCTAAACGGGCTAATTCTCCTCAGTAAAACATGGCGAGTTGGCAAGATGGGCGAAGATCCATCCGTTCGTCCACGTGGAACTGGAATGACATCGCGTCTCGCGACTGTCGCCATTGTCGTGTTCCTGACCATTCGTTATCCTCAGTTTTTCACCTTGTCAGGAGTACTTATTGGTCTGTTCCTTTTCCAAGCTGTAGGTTCCTACTTTGTGTATCGCTCCTTAAAATAGAGATTTTTGCAGTTGTATTTCTAATTTCACACAGCAATGCGCACACTATTTATTGGTAGAAAGGGGTGAAAGAGAGCATGCATCATTTTTCTCCACGTATTGAGTGGATGGGCTTGGTATTTGACATTCCAACAATCATTATGATGGTGGTCACATCGCTGATTGTCCTGTTGGTGGCAGTTGGTATGTCTCGCAAACTGACTGCTGGTGTACCAGGCGGTGGTCAGAACGCAATGGAGTGGGTAGTTGATTTCGTTACAGGGATCAGCAATAACTTCATGGAGCCTAAGAAAGCCGCAAAGTTTGTGACTCTTGGATTGACCCTGTTCCTGTATATCTTTTTGGGAAACCAGTTGGGACTGGTCTTCAATGTGAACACAGCTCATACGGAAGTAAGCCCTGGTTTCTTTGAAATGCTGACGGTTTCAGGTACACCTGAGCAAGTTGAAGAAAAAGCACATCAGGTTCACGAAGAGCTTGCAAATGCAGGTCATGGTGAACACCACGGTGTGGTTGTTGCTTGGTGGAAATCTCCGACAGCAACAGCGAGCGTTACATTCACACTTGCCCTTATGGTTCTTTTATACGCTCATTATTTGGGAATTAAAAAGAGCCCAGGGGGATGGTTTAAAGGCACTTTCCTCAACCCGATTCACATCTTGGAGGACTTTGTCATTAAGCCATTGACGCTTCCGTTGCGTCTATTCGGTAACATCTTCGCCGGTGAGGTATTGCTGGCATTCCTGCTGTCCGTAGGAATTTTTGGTTCTGTACCGCTGTTCGTATGGCTGGGCTACTCCGTATTCGTAGGTTCCATCCAGGCATACATCTTCGTAACGCTTACGATGGTTTACATTTCTCAAAAAGTAAATGATGACCATTAATACAAATTATTTTTTAAAACCCTAAGGAGGTATTTTTTCAATGGAAAACTTGGCACTTGCTATTGGTATCGTATTCGGTCTTGCAGCTCTTGGCGCAGCAATCGGTAACTCTGTTGTAATTTCTCGTACAATCGAAGGCGTAGCACGCCAACCTGAAGCTCGTGGTAACCTGATGGGTCTTATGTTCCTGGGTCTTGGTCTCGTAGAGGCGGTTCCGATCATCGCAGTAGCGATCGGTTTCATGCTTTACGCAAACCTGTAATCGAGTAGGTAAACATCCGAAAAAAGGCGGGGGTTTGACCTCGCCTCTCTTTTATGAAAGCTTGAACTCAAACTATTCTCCTGTGCATTAGGAAGGAGTGAACCTCGTGATAGATTTAGGAGCCATCACCCTCGAATGGGGTACCATGCTCACTCAGCTGATCGTATTTCTGATCTTGCTGCTGGCTGTTCGCAAACTCGCGATGGGGCCGGTTGTAGCAATGATGGAAAAACGTCGCCAACACATTGCAAACGAAATCTCCAGCGCTGAGCGCAACCGTCAGGAAGCGGAAGCATTGCTGGCTGAACAACGTCGTGTACTCGACGAAGCTCGTCAGGAAACAAAAGTGATCCTCGATCGCGCTGCGAAGCAAGCGAACGATGAAGCTGCCCGCATCGTTGCGGAAGCACAAGAAACAGCAACTCGTCTGAAAAACGAAGCGAGTGCGGAAATCACTCGTGAAGTGGAGAAGGCAAAAGCGGAACTGCGTGATCAAATGGCAGGCTTGTCCGTACTCCTGGCATCCAAAATCATTGAGAAAGAACTCAATGAGGCTGCTCAAAAAGAAACAGTGGATAAATTTCTTGCGCAAGTGGGAGATCGCCTATGAGCGCAGGTGTAGCGAAACGATATGCTCGCGCCCTCTATGAAGTGGCGAAAGAGCGCGGACTGATTGATCAAATTGAGACAGAAGTAAACAGTGTTGTCGAAGCGGTAAATGGGAATGCAGACTTGGAGAAGCTCCTGATGCACCCGCATATCGCAGCAGATGCGAAGAAGGAATTGGTGAAAGACCTGTTCCAAGCGCATCTTTCTGAAGAAACACTGAACTTCCTGTACATCCTGGTCGAGAATGGTCGCGAGTCTGATCTGGCTACCATTGCTTATTCTTATATTCAATTGGCCAATGAAGAGCGTGGCATCGCAGACGCGATCGTAACGACTGCAAAGGCTTTGAGTACAGAAGAGCAGGCGCAGATTGCGGAACAGTTTGGAAAAGTGCTGAACAAAAAGCTGCGTATTCAGACCGTGGTTGATCCTTCCATTTTGGGTGGAGTCGTGGTGAAGATCGGCGACCGTCTCTATGACGGCAGCATTAAGAGCAAGCTTGAGCATTTTGCGCATCAACTATAAGATGCTTGATGAATGGGGTGAAAAGTAAGTGAGTGCAATCAGACCAGAAGAAATTAGCTCCCTCTTGAAAGAGCGGATTGCTAACTATAAAGCTGAAATTGAAGTTGTTGACGTAGGTTCCGTTATCCAGGTTGGTGACGGTATCGCGCGTGTACACGGATTGGAAAAAGCGATGCAAGGTGAGTTGCTCGAATTCCAAAACGGCGTAATGGGTATGGTACTCAACTTAGAAGAAGATAACGTGGGTGTCGTTATCATGGGGCCTTTCCGCGACATTAAGGAAGGCGACACAGTAAAACGTACCGGTCGTATCATGGAGGTTCCTGTTGGTGAAGCCATGATTGGTCGCGTAGTGAACCCACTTGGACAACCGCTTGACGGTTTGGGTCCAATCAACACAACGGAATTCCGTCCGATCGAGAGCCAAGCTCCAGGCGTAATGGCTCGTAAATCGGTACATGAGCCACTCCAAACAGGTATCAAAGCGATCGACGCGATGATCCCGGTTGGACGCGGCCAACGTGAGTTGATCATTGGTGACCGTCAAACAGGTAAAACAGCGGTAGCGCTGGACACCATCATCAACCAAAAAGGCAACGGCATGATTTGTATCTACGTTGCGATTGGTCAAAAACAATCCACAGTTGCTAACGTAGTGGAAACACTCCGTAAGCACGGTGCTCTGGAATATACCATCGTCGTATCCGCGACTGCATCCGATCCAGCTCCAATGCTGTATCTGGCTCCATATGCAGGGGTAACAATGGCTGAGTACTTCATGTACAAAGGCGGTCACGTTCTTTGCGTATATGATGACCTCTCCAAACAAGCGGCTGCATACCGCGAAATGTCCCTCTTGCTCCGCCGTCCTCCAGGTCGCGAAGCATACCCAGGTGACGTATTCTACTTGCACTCCCGTCTGTTGGAGCGCGCTGCGAAGCTGTCTGATGCATTGGGCGCAGGTTCTATTACCGCTCTTCCTTTCATCGAGACACAAGCAGGTGACGTATCTGCATACATTCCGACCAACGTGATCTCCATCACTGACGGTCAGATCTTCCTTGAGACCGACTTGTTCAACGCTGGTCAACGTCCTGCGGTGAACTCCGGTATCTCCGTTTCCCGCGTAGGTGGTTCGGCACAGATCAAGGCGATGAAAAAGGTTGCCGGTTCCTTGAAGCTTGAATTGGCACAATATCGTGAGTTGGCTGCGTTCGCACAGTTCGGTTCCGACTTGGATAAAGCGACGCAAGCACGCTTGACTCGTGGTGAGCGTCTGATGGAAATCCTGAAGCAAGGCCAATTCGAGCCAATGCCTGTTGAAAAACAAGTATTGTCGATCTATGTGGCGATCAAAGGCTTCGTGGATGATATTCCGGTAGTAGATGTGCGCCGTTTCGAGAAAGAATTCCTTTCTTACGTAGAATCCAACAAGCAAAATCTGTTGGAGCACATCCGCACTACAAAAGACCTGCCGGATGAAAAAGAATTGAACGCTGCGATTGAAGAGTTCAAAAAAGGTTTTGCGGTAACTCGCTAATCGTGACTAGATAGACATCTTGTACATGCCGGGCATGCGTCCGGTATGTACACCCAAGGTGGTGAAAACGAGTGGCTAAAGGTATACGTGAATTACGCCGTCGCATTAAAAGCGTGAAGAATACCCGTCAGATTACCAAAGCGATGAAGATGGTCGCAGCAGCCAAGCTGCGCCGTGCTCAGGAAACAGCAGAAGCGGCACGTCCGTATGCGCGCAAGATTCAGGAGGTCATCTCCAGTATCGCGAGCGGTACGACCAACGTGAAGCATCCAATGCTGCAATCCCGTCCGGTGAAAAAGACTGGGTATATCGTCATCACCTCTGACCGCGGTCTTGCTGGCGGTTACAATGCGAATATGATCCGTAAAGTGATTACAACGATTGCTGAAAAGCATAAATCACAGGATGAGTACACGATCTTTGTGATTGGCCGCAAAGGACGAGACTATTTCCGCAAGCGCAATTACCCTGTTATTCAGGAAATCGTTGGCTTGCCAGAATCTCCTACTTTTGCCGACGTCAAAAAGATTTCGAGTGCAGCAGTTCAACTGTTCGCGGAAGAAAAAATCGATGAACTGTACATCTGCTACAACGAATTCCAGAGCGCAATTTCACAGATCCCAACCATTACCCGTTTGCTGCCGCTTGATGCAGTAGCCGGTGAAGCGTCGGATCGCAAAGTGAATTACGAATACGAGCCATCTGCAGAGGAAGTGCTGGCGGTACTGCTTCCAAAATATGCGGAAACGATCGTTTACAGCTCTGTGCTCGATTCGAAAGCGTCCTTCTATGGTGCGCAAATGACAGCGATGGGCAATGCAACCGACAACGCGACCGACATGATCGGCCGTTACACGCTGCAATACAACCGCGCTCGTCAGGCAGCAATTACACAAGAAATCTCCGAGATCGTTGCGGGTGCGAACGCACAAGCGTAATACAAAGAAGCACATCTCCACATCAGCTTTATAGGAGGGAAGAAGTAAGATGGCGAAAGGACGCGTGGTTCAGGTAATGGGTCCCGTTGTCGACATCGAGTTCGACCGCGGACATCTGCCTGCCATTTACAATGCGATTAAAATTCAACATAAAGCGCAAAGCACAGGTGAGCGCGAAATCGACTTGACAGTTGAGGTTGCAACACACTTGGGCGATAACCTCGTACGTACCGTTGCGATGTCTTCTACAGATGGTCTCGTGCGTGGGATGGAAGCAGTGGACACTGGTTCCGCAATCTCCGTTCCAGTAGGTTCAATTACCCTTGGTCGTGTATTCAACGTATTGGGTGAACCAATCGACTTGCAAGAGCTGGGTCAAGTAGATCGTCGTGACCCAATTCACCGCAAAGCGCCTGAGTTCGTAGAACAAGCGACTACGGTAGAAATCCTGGAAACAGGTATTAAAGTAATTGACCTCTTGGCTCCTTACATCAAGGGTGGTAAGATCGGTCTCTTCGGTGGTGCGGGTGTAGGTAAAACCGTTACCATTCAGGAGCTCATCAACAACATCGCGCAAGAGCACGGCGGTATCTCCGTATTTGCGGGTGTAGGTGAGCGTACACGTGAAGGTAACGACTTGTACCATGAGATGAAGGACGCAGGCGTTCTTCCGAAAACAGCGATGGTATTCGGTCAAATGAACGAACCACCAGGTGCTCGTCTTCGCGTAGCGTTGACTGGTCTGACGATGGCGGAATATTTCCGTGATGAAGAAGGCCGCGACGTATTGCTCTTTATCGACAACATCTTCCGTTTCACCCAGGCTGGTTCTGAGGTATCCGCCCTCTTGGGTCGTATGCCATCTGCGGTAGGTTACCAACCAACCCTGGCAACAGAGATGGGTCAATTGCAAGAGCGTATTACTTCTACCAAAAAAGGTTCCGTTACGTCGATCCAAGCGATCTACGTACCAGCGGATGACTATACTGACCCAGCGCCAGCGACTACGTTCGCTCACTTGGACGCAACAACTAACTTGGAGCGTTCCATTGCTGAGTTGGGTATCTTCCCAGCGGTAGACCCACTGGCATCTACTTCTCGTGCACTGTCCCCTGATGTCGTGGGCCAAGAGCACTATGATGTAGCTCGCGGTGTGCAAAAAATCCTGCAACGTTACAAAGAGTTGCAAGATATCATCGCGATCCTGGGTATGGATGAGTTGAGTGATGAAGACAAGCAAACCGTTGCACGCGCTCGTCGTATCCAACGTTTCTTGTCCCAACCATTCCACGTTGCCGAGCAGTTCACCGGTAACCCAGGTAAATACGTACCTCTGAAAGAAACTGTACGCAGCTTCAAGGAAATCCTTGATGGTAAGTACGACCACCTGCCTGAGGCAGCTTTCATCTACGTAGGTACGATCGAAGAAGCAGTTGAAAAAGCGAAAACAATGGTGTAACACAACCCTGGAAAGGGGAGACGATGAATGAGCAAGATGACCGTTGAAGTCGTTACTCCTGAACGGGTTGTATACAGCGGGGAAGCTAACATGGTAATCGCTCGCGGTATGGAAGGAGACCTCGGTATTTTGCCGAACCACATGCCGCTTGTAACTCCGCTGAAAATTGCGCCTGTTCGGATCAAATTGCAAGGTGACAAGGAATTGGTGATCGCGGTTAGCGGCGGCTTCATGGAAGTGCGTGGCGACAAAGTGACCATCATTGCCGAGTCCGCTGAGTTGCCTGGAGACATTGATGTAGAACGTGCAAAGCAAGCAAAAGAACGTGCTGAGAAACGTCTGAACGAGAAGCATCCTGATCTCGACATGATCCGTGCTCAACGTGCTCTGGAACGCGCTTTGCTGCGTATCGATGTAACCAAGAATATTTAAGAGAAGGGTCCCCGCACGATCGGCGTGTCGGGGATTTTTTTCAGATCTAACGTTTTATGCCCTTGATTGGAAATTTATGTGCGAATATGTGTATAATAATCGTGAAACGTTATGAGAAGATAAGCATACATAGCGCCAATCCGGATTACAGGATGTTCGGAGTGTTTCTGGCATAAGGAGAGTGAATCCATGCAAACCATTCGTGATGTACGTAAAAGCGATAATAATGTTGTGATTCCTACCGGCTATACAGCCAATGGGTGGTCCAGCGTTCTCTCGCATGAGATGAATGTATTATTTCAATCGCTGTGCCTTGCTGTAACAAAATATGATTCTAAGGAAGAAATGACGAAAGCCCTGGATAACATCGAAGGCTTGAAAGGCGCGTTTTCCAAACCCAAAAAAGCGTTGTTTAAATCGGAAGAGGATTATAAAGGGTACATCTCCCTTTTGGATCGCCACAAGGAGTTTTTGGAGCGCTCGAAATTCACGTATCCGAAAAACCGTGATGAAGCGATCAAGTTGTTTGAAAAATGGGGCCTCGTATTGGACAAGGGTGATGTGTGGGATATCCCGGTAGACCCCTTCCCAGAAGTTCAGGACATCTTTGTTCTGGAAGAAAGAGAAGCCTTCGCGTTGAGCCATATCAAGCTGGAGACGCTGATTCATCCAATTTTCAGCCGCTTGGTCATGAAGCTGCATGAGAAGGAAGAGAATTCGTTCCGCCTGTCCAAGAATGAGTTGAAGGAAATGCTGAATACCAACGACGCGATGTTGGCTGAAGTATTAATCAAGCTGACACCATACCTGGAAGAGCCGATTGAGAACATGCTCGATCTGCCGGATGACCAGAAGCTCGAGTTTACGGTTGTATGGGAACGTATTTATGAAGACTTCCTCGGTGACAAATTCGCTGAGACGGTTCAATAAGGAAAAGTCATATCGCTGCTACTTTGCGCTTTTAATAGGGTCTGTAGTGGGGAGAGCATGTTTCGCAACTCCGCTTCATTCTTCGCCCTGCAGGGAGGCGGAGACTGTACGCTCCGCAGCGAATCGCAGGGGTCCGCAAAAGTGGTAGCCGCTACGAAGCTTAAGCAGGTTGCGGCCCTTTTTCCTGCGATTCACTGCTCCGCTGGGTCGGGCTTCGCAGGCGCTCCGTTCCGAAACATGCTCTCCTACGTAGCAGTAGCGATTACTAAAGAGAAAAAGCACGATAAGATCTGTCTTTCGTGCTTTTTCTTTTTATCCGTCTGATTATATAAAATCGTCACGTGAGGAAGGGAAGAGAGGGACGGGCGGAGTCTTTGCCATACCTACAAAGGTGGAGCTTCCAAAAACGGTACACGCTTGTCGCGCAACCTCTACGTATGAAAAGGCTTCCTCGAAACTTTTGTGCGACGTACCGTTTTTGGAAGCGGAACCGGACAGTCAATCTTCCCTTGCGGGTGTGGCAAGAACGGGGCCCCTCCCTCTCTTCCCTTCTCTCCACCACCATGTATGCACTTAGCCAATTATTTTTCTGTGTTTCATAAAAATGAAAGGGCTTTCAATAGCGCTACTTTTCACCATTTTTCTTGATGGCTTGTCGTTATAGAGGGGATGTTCTCGTTAGACACTGAAATGGCGATTTGCTATAATGATGGAGGATTTTTTTAACAATTTTTGCAGCGCAATGAAGGGGGAAGTGAAGTGCCGGACATCTATGTGAATAATTATGTCATTGTTGCGATTTTCCTGTTCTTAGGTGTGTTGTTGCCAGTCGCGACAGTCAGCTTCATTGGACGATTCTTGCGGCCAAATAACCCAACGCCTGAAAAACTGACCACTTATGAGAGCGGTAACAATCCGATCGGTGGCAGCTGGGTTCGTTTTAATGTAAAGTATTACATCTTTGCCCTGCTATTTGTGATATTCGATGTGGAAACATTATTCCTGTATCCGTGGGCGGTTGCTTTTAATAAGCTAGGCTTGTTTGCCCTCGTGGAAATGGTCATATTTATTGTGTTATTGGTCATCGGCTTAGTCTATGCTTGGAGAAAGAAGGTGCTCGAATGGAGTTAGATCTGCAGAAAATTGCGCCTGAACTGCAAGAAGAGTTAAATCGAAATGTCCTGTTTACGACACT
>DASQNU010000236.1:0-59479 GCA_035644815.1 Bathyarchaeia archaeon
AGTAGGTCGGTAGGGCAATTCTTGCTGTTGCGGGTACACATACCGCGTATGTTTCGATCTTGAAGGCATTTGCAAATAGGGGTCGTTTAATAACCTGATTCTAAGGCTACTGCTCCAGAATATTGTTGCGTTAAACTGCCCGTTACTTTAAAGAAAATCAGGGGCAGATTGCCGAGGCAGTTGCTCCTTGGTTATTACGCTATCGATACCCGTTAGCCTAAATACATTTCAGTTGCATTACAGATTATCAGCATCGAAAAATCGTAATTATGCATCCTCATGCGCAAGAGAAGTTGATAAATCACGGTAAGCGTTGATCTGCTGTTGGAGTTCTGCTACCTTCTGCTCAGCACCAGCTATCGCATCTGCTCCAGCTATCCAACGTACCGGAGGCTCCTTCTCGTTTGCAATAATGAGCAGCGCCTTAGCAAGTTTGGCTGGGTCTCCAGGCTGCTTGCCGTTTACTGACTCAAACATAGTACGGCTTTTATTGGAACGCTCGGTATAATCGTCGATTGTCAACTCAGGCCAGAATGTTGACTCCGGCTCCAACAATTCGGTACGGAAGAACCCCGGCTCAACGATAGTGGTTTTTATACCGAACGGAGCGACTTCATGGTACAGAGACTCCATCCATCCCTCAAGACCGAACTTCGAAGCACAATAAGCAGATACATATTCTTGTCCTACAAGACCCGCGATTGATGAAATGGAAATGATGTGGCCGGAACGATTTTTACGCATCATAGGTAATACAGCACGGGTGACGTTCATCGGACCAATGAGATTGGTGGCAATTTGACGCTCGATATTTTCTGGAGTCAGCTCCTCAAAATATCCTGCATAGAAGTTGCCAGCGTTGTTGACCAGTACATCAATGCTGCCAAATCGATCAACTGCTACCTTGACAGCAGCTTCTGCATCGGAAGGGTTAGTGATGTCCAGTCTGACGACCAGCAGGTTTTCGTTCTCGCCCAGAACTTTGGATACCTTGTCAGTATTACGCCCGGTAGCAACTACACGATGTCCAGCCGCAAGAGCAGCCTTTGCAATGTCAATCCCCATACCGCGACCGGCACCAGTGATAAACCAAACTTTATTGTTAGCCAAAATTAATCCTCCCCTGTTTTTGTAACCTTATTTTCTCCATTTTTTAACTGCGTACTCCCTCATGAATTGAAATGGAACAAGCATAGGTTACTCCTTTGAGTGGGCTCTAAGGCAAGTGGTTTTTTCCCCTTATTTTTTGCCATTTTAAATGAGAGAAACAACAGGCTACTTAATATTAAGAGAAACAGTCTCCCAATTCATTTTCGTAAAAAGTAATTTTGTCATCCAGAAACTCTAAACTTTGTTGAAGCTTCTTCAATTCTTCCACTACTTTTTTGCGATGATTTTTAAGTAGATCTAATCGTTCTCCCATTGTTTCATTCCCCATATGCCCCCACATGGCAAAGTGCTTCATGTCTTTTAGTGACATCCCCGTATTTTTTAGGTGGAGCAAAGCTTCTACCCATGTTTTATTTTCTTCCGAATAAACCCTGATATTGTTATCGTCTCTGTTTACTTTTATTAATCCTTCTCTTTCATAAAACCTCAAAGTATGTTCGGATACCCCAACGATTTTTGAAAATTCACCAATAGAATATGTCAATGCAATCCTCTCCATTAATTATTTGTGGCACAAAAAGAGAGTAACACTTAGAGTTCACTCTAAGTCAAGAAGTTAGCCGTGCCCTCCATTTGTAACCAAGGTTGTCCATTCACTCATTGCATTATCCTGCCCGTTAGCTTAACAACAAAGCAGCAACTACCTGCCTGACCATATATTATTTATATCCGCCCCGAGTTCTCACCTATGAGATGCCACCGTTAGTAAGCAGTTCATCGCGCAAGCGACGAATATCTCTGACTGGGGGGAGCCCAAACATACGGGCATATTCACGGCTAAAATGTGAGGGACTCTCGTAGCCGACTTGAAATGCCGCCTCGGCCGCAGTGGTCGATTCGGTTAAAAGCAGGCGGCGTGCCGCCTGCAGTCTAATCTGTTTTTGGTATTGGATCGGGCTCATGCCCGTTACTTCCTTGAAGTAGTCATATAAGGAAGAAGCGCTCATCCGAGCCTCATCCGCTAATTCATTGATGCGTAGCGGCAAGGCAAAGTCGCGGGTGAGGCGCTCAATCACCTTCGCGATCCGCTGGGCATGGCTACCGATTAAAGAAAAACGCTTCAAGGCTTTGGGTTCATTCTGAAGAATCCGGTATATGATTTCCCGGATGACATACGGTGCCATCACTGGAATATCATGCGGTGTCTCCAGCAAGTTAACCAGACGCAGCACAGCATAGTAGAGCGTGTCGTTCAATCGGCTAACGACTAACCCTCTCCCGGAATCGTTATTGTTATGACTTATAGGTTCGGAGGCTTGTATGACATCGAGAATCTGGGTCATATCGAATTGAAGCTGAAGGCTCAGATACGGTGCTTCTTGCGAAGCCTCGATGATTTGTCCGGCAATAGGCAAATGCACGGAAGCGGTTAGGTAACTGTCCGAGTCATACTGGTAGCGCTCTTGTCCCAGCATCACAAGCTTCACGCCCTGTGCCACAATGCAAAGGGAAGGCTCATAGACGGAATAGACCGGCTCAGATATACGCGACGCGCGAATCAAACGCAAAGCGGGAATCATCGTCTCATGCGTACCGTCATCCTTGGCTAACCGGTCAATCAGCTGCACCAATTCTTGACTCCGCTTAAAGGACATTTCATCCATACGGTTGTACTTCCCCCATTCTCTCCATACTTTTCTTAACAATAAAATCTGTTGGAGGATTAGGCAAGACCAACATAATATCCCGCTACCCCCTCTTTTACAATTGGAACCATAATGGTCTTATAGCAAGCGATTCGCCAGATCCGAGGTTACCAGCACCGTTCACTACAGCTGATCGCGATCCTATGGCTATGCACGAAAGGAGAGGTTGACATGAATATCCGCAATTCCAAACCGCATCCCTACGTCGGCATGTGGGTGACAAAGGATGGATACATCCGACATGAACTGCTGCCAAACGGCCGTTATGACGAAGCCCGAGGCAATCGCAAGAGCGCCTACCAAGGCTGTTACACCATCGAGGGTGACCATATCGAATATGTGGATGATACAGGATTCACAGCCGACGGCGATTTTCGTGACTTTGTGCTCTACCACGCGGGCATGGTGCTCTACAGGGAGAAGTGACAGAAAATAATAAGGAGAGATGTCCAATGTCAGGTGTTAAAGGGAAAGTTGTTGTTATTACAGGGGCTAGCAGCGGGATCGGTGAAGCAACGGCACAGCTGCTCGCAAGCCTTGGTGCTCATGTCATCATGGGAGCAAGACGGATAGAGAGACTGGAAGCACTTGCATCCGCCATTCATGCGGAAGGCGGTTCGGCGGTCTATCAACAGCTGGACGTGACAGAGCTTGACCAAGTACAGGAAATTATCCGCTTGGCCAAGAGCAGGTTTGGCCGCGTAGATGTTGTATTAAACAATGCCGGCGTGATGCCGCTCTCCCCCCTTGAAGCCTTGAAGATCGAAGAATGGAACCGGATGATCGATGTAAACATCCGCGGGGTTCTTCATGGGATTGCTGCCGGGCTTCCCCTCATGAAGGAGCAAGGTTTCGGCCACATAATCAATGTAGCTTCCATCGGTGCGTATGAAGTCTCTCCGACAGCGGCAGTATATTGCGCAACTAAGTATGCCGTACGCGCGATCACCGAGGGGTTGCGACAAGAGACGGGCAGCGACATACAAGTTACGCTCGTTTCACCGGGCGTAACTGAATCCGAGCTCGCGGAAAGCATTACAGATGATGTGGCCAAAGAGCTTATGAGGACGTACCGTCGCAATGCTCTCCCGGCGTCCGCCATTGCCCAGGCCATTGCATACGCCATTGAACAGCCCGCGAGTGTCGATGTGAACGAACTCGTTATCAGACCGACGACCTAATCTTATTGGGGGTATTTGAACGGCAGGAACAGCTTCCGTGAGATATGACAAATGAGCCGGTCTATACCCAATAATCAAGGGAGCAGCTGCCGCGGCAAACTGCTCCCTGGTTGTTTGAACTAACGATCCTCACTAGATCAATAAATCGGTTGTAAATCTTATCTGTATCCGTATCAATTACATAATCAACCTGTAAATCAAATTCAAAGTGCAACTGCTCAAAATTATGGAGTCGACAAAATATCTCTGGAACATCTCTAACGTGTGAAGCAAGCTCTATTGCTTGCAAATACTTTTGCTTTAGTTCCTCTTTGGAACACTTTCTTCCTGTAATAAGTGTTCGTCGGAAATAACCGTCAATTTCAACTTTCAAAGTAATCACGACTGGGTGCTAACCAATCTATATAGCTCATTATAAAACTCATTATACATTAGTGTTGCGCTTAACTGGCCGTTAGTTGAGCAAAGACCAATCTGAAATCCAAGTACTTCAAATCCAAGTACTTCATTTGTTAAAGAACAGTCAGTTTAACTTAAAATATAGTTGTCACTTCGACCATTTCCCATATATCACTGAGATGTTTTCCATTAATTGTCCCGTGTTTGAGTAAGTCAGATTGAGTCGCAAATGTTTGACCGTCTTTGTAAAACTCGTATAAATGCCACCCTTTTTGGCTATGGCTAATCGAATATTCTTTACCAGCAAAGCGAAAGTGAACTTCATGACCAATTTCCAGATCTTTTATTAATTCATCATAGGTATAATCCATGTAAACACCTCGGTATTTTGGTCGCTTTCAAACTCGCTCCTATTAACATCATTTACTATTCTATCCGCCCATTTAGTAGTACAAATGCAGCCAATCATTATTTAACGGCTACTTCCCCTCTTTGATTTCTGAACTCTCGAACCTGTGTTAGCTTAGTCGCCAACCACTTTAAAAGTACAGGTATCTGGATGACTCTGTAACCCATTTTATGGCTGTTTTCCTTTAATAAATAAAACAGAAACCGTTGCACTGCGGCAACGGTTTCTGTTTGTCCTTAAACAACTTGTTATTGATAATGGTCTGCATATATACTATCTAGAAACTCAATTGAGATACGTTCTGCCTCTGCTTTTTTTACAATATCTGAAACTCGCCGTAAACGTTGGTACATATTTATCGTAATCTTTAATGACTGGTAGCAACTTTCAAAACTATGAAAGGGTATCGTCCCTTTAAGTTCTTCTAATTCTTCGGCACCGTATTGTTCTAATCTTCGAACTCCCCGCGGTTGCTGCCCCTTATTAATGAGAACTAACGGCCCCAAAACCGTACTTCGCATATATGTTAGCAGATCAATCAATTCGAATAACTCACCTCTCCCTAGTTTCGTTGCTCCGTAATGAACCCATACCCAAAAGCGATCCTCAATCGATTGAGGGTCAGGGCAAGGAAATTTGGGTGTTGTCTTGTTCAGTATCGTTGTAATATCAGAATCCCTTTCCCAAATAATCTTCGGATTTTCGATTCGGGATCCAAGTTCTTGTGTTTTTACGAATTTTAGATCGACATGAAGAGGAACTGGTCCATATAAACAAATAACCAAACGGGGCTCACCTACATGCTCGCCCGTGAATGCCGACAATAGGCTACCAAGGCCTTCTGCAATACGAAGGCGTTGTGCCATGATCTCACTTTGGAATTCATCACCGTAGACAATGATTAAATCCAAATCACTATACTCATCCATCGCTCCGTACACCATAGAACCGCCTGCTAGCAATCCAGTAAGTCGTTGATCTTGGCGTATATACTCTACAGCCTTCTCAATGAATTGTTCATGCACGGGTAACTTCATGCCAGCCACTCCTTAATTTATGACCCATAAAAATGGGTATTACATCAGAATAACATTTAAATCATATGAGTGTCAAAAAAACGATAGCTCCAACTTCATTATCCTGCCTGTTGGTTGAGCAAAGGCAGCCGAACATCGATTATCGGCTGCCTTTGTGTGTTGTTGAACTATCGATCCCGTTAGCTCAACGCCAACTCTATATAGTATTTATTTTGTTCTTTCTTAGATTGTGCAATTTGTCCATATCCACCTATTTCAGATTTTTATAGTCGCAACTCAATTTTGATCTTCTTTGGGAGCAGGAATAGTCCGAGTGCCACTGCAAGTGCGAGAAAGCCTGCGAAGAACCGGAAACCAATGTTTGAAGCATAGATTAGAGTGTCCCTCAATTGACTCATTTCCACAACTTCTACCCCAGATAACAGTTTTGAAACAACATCGGACTTAGCGACCAACTGCACAACTGCCAGCGCGAGAGCCTGGCTGATTGCTCGGCACATGTTGTATACGGTCCAAAACATTCCAGATGCAGAACCCGCTTGCTCTTGCGGAGCGGCCGAAAGCACCGCTTTCGCAAG
This sequence comes from Bathyarchaeia archaeon, assembly GCA_035644815.1. Classification (GTDB taxonomy): domain Bacteria; phylum Bacillota; class Bacilli; order Brevibacillales; family Brevibacillaceae; genus Brevibacillus_F. Next base: position 6,421 of record DASQNU010000236.1, read on the forward strand.
GGACGGCCAGGAAAGTCCTGTAGCAGCGGAAATGATCATAAGCGGGATAATGACAGCCATGTTAGACATTTGGGGACCAAGCTGCCCAAGCATTAGAAGTGCTATGCCAATTAGTAGTGACCCGAGCAGAATCATTCTTGTGGGGCCGAAACGGTCGGCGAGCTTACCACCGAACGGGGCTGTAAACAGTTGTGGAACTGATAGCGGAATCAGCATGAGTCCCGATTCCAATGGACTTAGATTATGAGCTCCTTGCAAATACAGCGTGAGAAGAATGGTGACAGCGAAATAACCGATACAGTAGCTCATCGTGATTCCGAGCCCTATCGAATAGTTCCGATAAGAAAAGAGACCAAGATCAAACAATGGATACCGAGCCTTCATCTCTATCAAAACGAACGCAATCCACAGTATCAAAGCGATTGCGAGCAAACCGAGGGTCTTTCCCGAAGCCCATCCCCATACCTGACCCTCTGACAAAGCGATGAGTAGAGAGGTTAGACCTGGACCAAACGTCAGTATGCCCGCCCAATCAGTCTTGGTCTTCTCATCTGTGAAGGTGTCCCTTAGAATAAGGATGCCAGCAGCTAAACCGATGAAGCCGATCGGAACGACCGCGTAGAACATGGAGCGCCAACCGAATTCACCAATTAGTGCACCTCCCAATACAGGGCCGATGAGAGAGCCGGTCACCCATGCGATATTATTAATGCCGAGAGCGACTCCCAACTCATTAGGAGGGAAAGTTCGTATCAAGATCGGCGTCGATGCCGCCATCGCCATTGCGGCACCAGCACCTTGCAGCAAGCGAGCCACAATCAATGCTGCGCCTGACCCTGCCATACCACAAAGCACGGTTGCAAGCGTGAACAAAGCGAACCCCCATAGAAAAATACGTTTTGTTCCAAACATATCTGACCATCTGCCGGATGGAAGCAGAAATACGGTACTTGTGATATAGAACGCTGTAATCGTCCACATCCCAGTTCCGATGGAGAGTCGCAAATCTTCCATAAGTGGAGGTAGACCGGTGACCACGATTGTGGCGTCTAGATTGGTAATGAACGATACAAGAGCGACTACGAATAAAACGTGCCATTTTCCTGACTTCATTATATTCATCATCTTGTTATCTCCCCCATGGACTTCTCATGACCTAGCAGCCAATGCTTTCTTGATAGACCTCCTCCATAACCGCCTAAATCGCCATTCGAATTGATCACACGGTGACATGGAATCACAATCGCCAACTGGTTGGTGCCATTTGCACGAGCTACCGCGCGTTGAGCACTTGGTTTTCCAATAGCTATGGCAATTTCCGCATATGAAGCCGTCCGTCCCGGTGGAATCTCCTGCAATTGTTCCCACACCTTATTCTGAAATGGCGATCCCAACAGTCTCAGCGGTGTTCTAAAATCCATTAACTTGCCTTCGAAATAATCCGCCAACTCACTCTCAATTGAACGGATCGGCGGCGTGCTACCCGGTATGATCGCAGATTTTGTCTTCTTTCTTAAACGTTCAATCTCACGCTCCAAACCTCGACGATCTATGAATTCGAGTAAATATAGTGCTTCTTCATCAGCGATTGCGATCATTGGACCAAGACGCGTATCTAGCCATGATGCCTTCAAAATTAGTTGATTGCCTATCTGGGCAGGTGCATTACCCATAATGCGTGAGAATGCGTCCCTGAATCCACTGCCGGATTCATAACCGGCAGACAATTGTGCTTCGATGACCGCACTCCCCGCGCGTATATGCTTCAGTGCAATACCCATTCGTCTTGCTCTCGCATATTCAACAAATGTCATGCCGAACCTTTTCTTGAATTGGCGCCGGGCGGTTGATGCATCCACGCAAATTTTTTTGAAATCTTCTTCTGTCCAGCGTCGATCAGGATTCTCTTCCACCGCATTGACTAACTTTTGAACAAGCTCTGAAGCATGGTTGGGATGAGACAACGGACGGCAACGCTGACAAGGTCGGAATGATGCCAGAAGGGCTTCCTTGGCTGTCTCGAAAAATTCGCAGTTCTCAAATTTGGGTTTTCTTGCTGGACACGTTGGTCGACAAAATACGCCTGTTGTCTTCACGCCGACATAAAAGATTCCTTCATATTCCGATTTTTTATCGACAAGCGCTTGATAATACACCTGTCTCATGTCCTCTGGTATCACTCTTCTCCCCCTCCACTATGCGTTTCGCTTTTTATTCATACATTTTATGGAACACAATTCATATTATATAGACTCGGAATAATTGCACCGCCGTGAATCGAGCATTGATCTTTTATTTTTCGCCAATATTGAATAATTAGGCATTGTCAAAGATATGCTACATTAGTACAAGATACTTCAATATTCTGTCTGTTGACTTAACCAAGCTAACGATTGTGCCGGCTGCTTCATCATGGTTGCTGTATCATTAGCGGAATCTGCCCGTTAGCGTAACAAAAAAGAGCAGCTGCGGTTCTCAAATCTGCTCCATGATATGTTGAACGAACTATTGTAACCGTTAGCTAAATCTATGGGTGCCCAGTTTAACAGAAAACTGATGCAAAGCCCCTGGTAGTCCTCTAAACAATAAAATTCCTTGGTTAACTAAGTTCCAAATTCTATAGGAAATAAATGAATCCCCTACGAGTTGCTGCGATGTATCAAATACTCTGGCGACAACACTCCCGGCCTTGATAAACCCATTCTCATCTTGTTCTTGCTCCAGTTCAATGACTGACCTTATTATCACCTCGTCTAGGGCATCTTCATCACAGCCTCTAACAGTACCTTCTTCCCACAAACGGAGCACATGATGTTCTCCCGTGAGCATTAACCATTCTGATTCATACCTTCTTCTTTGGCTAGGATCAAGAGGAACGCCTTCATAATATTTACTTACGATTGCCTGAAAATACTCTCGATCGATTAAACCGCTAGCATAGGGAATAACCCCTTCTTTATTTTTAAACCCACTAGCATTAAAGAGCTCAGTCACATTGACAACATTAACCGGCTGTTTTCGTTCTCTCAACAAATACAATACGAAGCGTAAGCCTGTTTGATCATGTGCGTTATCCGCGCACCAAATGACGATAGTATTATTTTCGGGAATGCTTTTAACTGCTTTTACCATATTGGCAAGCTGATGCTCTTGGTTCGAATGTTGACCATATCTGAACTCCCCATCGTATTCCATCAACCAGAAGTGCCTATTCTGTTGTCCAGTTGTTGAATCTAAGTTAGATATTGGTCCGACTGAAAACAACTCATTGAATGCTAAGACTTGGCATAACTTCCGTTTGCCGATCTTACTGAGAGTTACTTTTAACGAACCTGCATCAGAGAGACTGAAAACCAGATGGACATATTGTTGGCGTTCATACGTTTGTAATTGATGGTTGCGAACCGCATCTATATGGCTTTGAAGTATGTTAAGGAGTCCTCCTGCTAATTTTTTTTCTTCAATGCTACCGTCCCTACAATATCGATCTACTGTATTCAATAACTTGTAAAAGAACATCCGCAGGTCCTTTTCACCGAATTGATGTAGGCTTTCGTAGAACTTCTCCATGGATATCCTCCTAAAGGAATCATATCCGTCATAATACCACATATTGGAATTATCCTGCCCGTTAGTTCCAAGAATTAATTGTACTCTTTTATCAAATTTCCATCTTTATCATAATACTTATAATATCGAAATTCATATTGGCTATTATCGGTTTCAGGAAAGCTGACCCAAGTAACAATCGCCTTAAATGGAGTAAATTTTTGCTCTAATTTCTGTCCATTTATACTTACTTGCATTTTAGCAATTTCATTTTCGTCATTGGTAACAATCATAAACATACGAAGGTCGTCAGGGGAGAACAAACTAAATGTTTCGTTTTCGCTAATTTGTATATATTTCCACAAATAATTAGCATCTTTATTTTTTTTAAATTGAATATAGCCTGGACTATTGTCAGATAAAAACCCTACAACCCTTAGGTCTTTGAAATCCTTTATCTCCAGAATATCAATTGATTTATTTTCGTATCCTTTTATAGATTTTATTACTTTTGCTATGGACTCTTTATCATTTCCATATACATGCTTAGAATCGTTAAAATGATAAGCTAAAAATCCAACAAAAAGGAACAATATTGCAATTGTAACAAATCTTAATTTACTTTTTGGCATCAACAATCCCTCCTGCTGGTAATACCTAATCATTTTTACTTTCTACAATTATGCGAACCCCATTACAAACAGAATTTCAGATTGTTTGCAAAATATAAACATATCTCCTACAATAAGACGCTTTGAAGCTTGTATGAGTTTCGATTTTCGTTCAACGATACTGCCCGTTACTTCAACGATAAAGGGAGCAGCTGCCGCGGCGATCTGCTCCCTTTATCGTTGAAGTAACGAACCCAATAGATTAATAGTAATCCAAAAACTCCTAATCACTGAACCTTTACTCTACCGTTTTTCCCAACTCTGCAATTCAATAATGTTTCCCTCTACATCCTTGGCATAAACGAAAGTTGCTATGACTTGATTAGGATATTCTGTTTTAATTATTTCCCCTATTTGCCCGCCACCTTCTTGTTTGATTTTTTGTAGAATAGTAGCAACATCATCAACCTCAAAAGCTAAATGAGCCAATCCGATTCCATTAATAACCTTGGGATTCTTTGAATCCATGCTATTATACGAGAAAATTTCTAATGTCGGAAAATTATCTTCATATCCGGGTAATGCTAAATGCTCACCTGATATATGAGCGTTACGAATTCCTGTTAGATTATCTACCCACTCGCCTGTTAAATTACGCTCTGGTGGTATTGGTTTACAACCGAAAACACGCTGATAAAACAATGAAACCCTTCTCCAATCGTGGGCAATTATATTTGTGTGTGCATACCTTATCCTCATTTTCCTTTCTCCCTTTCCCCATATTTCATTGTATTCTATTTTTAAACAGCTTTATTTACTAAAGTGTTTGTTTATCAATGCAACCCAGCTGCCGCAGCAATCTACCTGGTTGTTCCACTAACGATCTCGTTAGTGGAACAATTAAGGTATAAATTTTAATTCAAAACCTGTTGGTTGATTCTTGAAGGGTCTTTGATATTCAATAAAGCGAAATTCAACCCTCGATAGGTCATCCGGTAAAGGTGGCGAAACAATAAAGTTATAGGATGAATGTCCAGAGCTACCTTCCCACCTGTCCATACGGCAATCGTAATTTCCTTCTATATGCAATTCAAAGTGTCTTGTTTTATGTAAAGTAGTAGGAGAATCAATTGTCACGTCCCAATCGGCGGTTAGGGTAATGACACTAGCGTTCTTATATTGCCTAACAGAAGTCACTGTGAAAAGAAAACCGTTATTCTCGATGGCTTTTAAGACAGGGATATGCTTTCTGAAATCACTAGGTTCAATCCTCGGTTTATAGAGTTCTTCACTTCTCAAGGTACCAAATATGGATTTTAAATAATCTTCGTACAAGCCATAAGTGTTTGCCCACCGCTCAATATATTCGAATGGCGGATAGCCTGGATTATTATTTGAAGTGCTCTTTCGTTTTTGCAATAGTGCACAAATTTGTTCATCAATCGGTAACAGTTGCTCATCATAGTACTCAGTTGGACGTTCAAAATGGAATCTCTTCATCGTGATCCCCCTTTGTACATAAATATATCACTTCCAGTTAAATGGAAACAATTCAAAAACTGCCCGTTAGCGTAGCAACAAAAAAAGGCTGCCCAATCGAGTCTTTCCAAGAGGAGCGCAAGTATGCGGATTGTTGATTTGAGGCTATTTACATCATGTGATTGTCAACTATCATTCATCTAGAAAACCGTAAGCAAAACACGGATTTTTTCCCATTCTAAGGAACGATAAAAAAAATATAGCCGATTTACACCTTGCTAAAGATGTAATCGACTATATTGCACTATATCCCTTCTAATTCTTCCTTGTTTCGTCGGAGTGAAAACCAGTTAGAAAATCCGCGCATTCCATATACCACGTTTGCCGCAGTACACGCAACGACATGACGGCTTGTTCGCAACGGATGAGTAATTTTTGACTTGCTAACGCTGCGAAGCTGCCCAACTGTCATGTCATTTTTTGTTAACGCTTCATCAAATTCCTTTTGCGCAGCTTGTTTTGCTTTAAACAGCATCATTTGTACACGGCTGTATACGTTGATCGCTCCATCTCCCGTCGTTTCAATCGGAAGGAAGATCGCATCGGGGTATTTTTCAGTGATCAAGGATTGAACTCCATCGGAAACTCCTGAAGACGGCATGCAGCCGAATGGTTTGACAGAGAGGGTCATGTTGACTTTCTGTTTGGCCACGTTCAGGATAAGTTTCCCTACTTCCATATGACCCTCTCCACCACGCAGATGGTTGTTGTAATGTTTGTGGGATACCTCGGCAATCTCGTCCATGTCAGGTAGATGATAATCATGGAGACCGATCGTCTTGGCATAGGTCTGGAATAGGATTCGAACCGCTCGGTCAGCTAGGAACAGCATGCGCAGACGTGAGGCAGGGTTTTTCCCTTCCAAGCCGTAGCGGCCGGAATCCTCTCCGCGCAGCTTCATCCGTTTCAGGGTATCGTAGCGTCCTTCCCAAATCAGGTAGAGAATCCACGCAGTCATCGATTGTACTTCTACTTCAGCCCCTTCCTGTTCGAGAAAGCGCTGTAATTGATAGTTGCCGTCACCCTCGGTTGTCATCGCCCAAAACTCGCCGATGATGCTCACTTTTGGCTTGACTCGCGTCCGGTCTACCTTTATTGCTTCCAAGTCTCTACGGCATTTGATCAGCGCGGGGATCAGCCATTTGCGTTGTTGCAAAGCATCGTACAAATACTGCTTGCAGCGAGCGAGAGCGGCATCGGTGGAGCCTGCTTCCACTTCGTAGGGACGAATCCGGTAAGCGATGGCATTCAAAATATCCCCCAGGAGAACCGCTTTCAGAAAACCGACAAAGAACGAGGTATCCAATTTGAGAGCCGATTCACCGCCCGTTGCCTGTTTCAGACCATCCTGCTGCTGAAACAAGAGGACGCGAAATCCGTCAAATCCGGCATCGCGCAAGGCTTTGCGATATTCCGTGACGTACGTGCCAAAGCGGCATGGGCCGCAAGAACCGCTGGTGATAAACAGGTAGTTGCTAACGATTTCCTCTTTCGACTTCCCTTCCACATCGCGTAAATGATGCAGATATTTGATCAGGTTGCCTACGGTAAAGTATGTCGGGTTGCATTGACCGCGGTTTCCGAACTCTTTGCCAAAACGTAGCGACTCGGTATCCGGGCAATCCATGTGCTTCACCGTATAGCCTAATCCTTTCAATACTCCCTCTACCAAAAAATCATGCGCCATCGTAAGCCCGCCAAAGAGGATCGTGGTCGTTGCTTTATCCTTCATTAAAAACTGACGGGGAACCGGATCAAACCACTGTGTTCTTTTTGCCTGCTCTAGTCCTAACACGAGTTCCTGTTCTGCCTGAAAGCGAAGCAATTCATTCTCATGGGATGAGCGTTCAGTTTCATTGATGGGAAGCTGTTTGATTGTCGACATGTGGTGTTCCGCTCCTTTTCTTATGGATGATCTAGTTGCCCGTCTGTGAAAAGTTTGTTTGCTCGAAGGGCCCCATCTGTCCTTTCGCTTGCAGACCAGAAAGTTCCAATCGCTTTTGTTCGATACGCTTTTGTAGTTCCGCTTTTTTCTGGGCTAAGTCATGTAATCGCTCTTCATGAAGTCCCAAGCTATGGGCATAGGTTTTCACGCGAATTTTGATTGAGCCGCTTGGCTTATTGGCATCAATATCATGCAAGGCGGAATAAGGTGTCCCTGCCGTAGAAATAATCGAGTCAATAAGCCCGTAGGTGGGTGCATCATGTCCACATTTGAAGCTGGATAAGTCGAGTACGGCCACATTGGGGTGACGGGCGGCGAATTTGGCTGCCCATACCTTTTGCACAGAATTGGAACTGAAGTTTTCCGGCCAAACATCGCCTACCTCTAATGCGTAGTCAACACGACCGCTCTCCAGATCGTCCTGGAAAAAGCGACGTAGCCACTCTTCATCTTTCGGGATGGAGCGCATGGAGAGAATGGGATAGCCCAATACTTGAAATTCTTCCAATACGCCGTGATTCATTCCAGGATCGGAATGATACGGGCGGCCGATCATCAAAATTGCGAGTCGATTTTCCTTTTCCACCTGTTCCAATATCATTTTTCCCCGCTCCTGCATCTCGGCATCGAACAGATTCATCGCGGTCCAACCCTGCTGCACAGCAAAATCGCTTTCGTCTTCTGTCATTTGCAAGTAGTCCTTAAACGCTTCATATAGCTGTTTCTTCATCAAATTCACTTCGGTGAAGGAAACGGCCGGATCGAGATAGGTGACTCCTCTCGTCTCAAAAAAGTTAATTTCTTTGGTAAAAGCTGCCTTAATCACGTTTGGTGTTCCCGCTACGATGGGACAGCTGGCTGAATCCATCACATTTTGCATGTTGGTCGGGATATGGGTGATGCAAGGGAAAAAGATGTAGTCGAGCGGCTTTTTCTCATGATGCTTAAACAATAAATTGTGTATATGAGCTTGGGCCACCTTGGACGGATAACAAGGATCTATCGAGCCGTACTTTCCGCCTTCTTGCCACATTTCTTCACTGGTAAAGTCACTGAAAACAATATTGTTTTTATCTATACCCAGTGTCTCGAAGTAAGTTCGCCAAAAAGGTGCGGTAGACCAAATATTAAGCACGCGCGGAATCCCTATGCGAATCTTGTTTCTTCGTTCCATTTCAGCTGGGGCAGAGCGTTGGAAGTGACGCTGATAGGAAGATTTCCGCATTCCGCCTAACCCTAGCCAACTGCGTTTGACCTGAACATCTTCTACAAGCATATCCGTATCAGGGAGCGGCTCTGCGTCGTAGAAGTGTTGATACATGCGAGTTGCTTCATATTCCACCAGGTTGGGATAGTGCTTTTTCAGCTCTTGTCGCTTTTTGGTCAGTTGAATGACCGCATCCTTATCTTCAACTGTTCCTTTTTCGCAGCTAAAACCAGAGATATACCTAGCCGTTTGTCCATCCGGTGTCTCCGAGTCAATAAAGGTACGGCTGCAATGGTTCGGACAGAATGTACAACGAGTAGATTCATCGTTCCGGCTCAAATATGACAGGTTAATTGCCGAATCGAGACCCAAAAATGTAGAGTAGCCGCGGCGCTTGACCACCCGCAGCGTTTCCATCGCTGCGCCGATCGCTCCTGCCTCTCCCGGATGGGGATGAACATAAACCTCCGCATCAGGTACGCGTTGCTTAATGTAATCGACTTGTGCTTTTACGGCAGCTAGATTATATTGTGTGCCGCCTTGCAAAACGAACTTGCGCCCCAGTTCGGACATGCGCGGTATTTGAACGACATATTGCCATACGTTTTTCGGTAAAACCAGAGCGAGGCCAGCCAAAAGTTCTTCCTTCGAATAACCTTCCTTTTGAAAATTAACGCGGTCGGCATCGAGGAATACGGCACAACCGTACGAAAAGGTAGGGGAAAGGTCAGCTTTGAAAGCTGTTTCCGCATACTCTTGAACGGGTATGCCGAACTGGTCAGCCATCGCTTGCAGCAACATTCCGTTTCCAGCGGAGCATTGGTTGGACAGTCGAAAATTACGGATGTCTCCATTTTTCATAAAGAGAACCTTGATATCTTGTCCACCGATATCGCAGATGACATCGATATCGCCAAATTGGTTGACAGCACTCATCATATGAGCTACGGTCTCGACAATGTTGACATCCGCTTTCAGTGTTTTTTCCAGTACATCGGCTGCATAACCTGTGGCACCAAAGCCCATAATCTCTAACTCGGCTCCCTGCTCACTTACTCTGTCACGGAGTCGCTTCAGCATTTCTTTTGTATCTTCCAGGGGATTGCCCTTTGACAGTTGATACTCCTTGAGCAGGATGTTTCCATTCTCATCGACGAGAACGGCTTTGGAGGAAGTAGAGCCGCCATCGAGACCAATCACGGCTCGTACTTTTTGCCCCTCTGTGAAAGTTGCAGGTGTAAATTTGGGTATACTGTAAACCCTGCGGAATTCTTCCTGTTCTGCCTCCGTACGCATGAGCGGGGGGCCTGCATTCTCGCCAAGTTTTGCTTTCCGGCCGTGTGTAATAAATTCCTTCAAGGCTTCCAACCCCTTGTAGCTTCCAACGCCAGCCGGCTCATGCATTCCGTACATCACGGCCCCGTAAGCCGCGTAGTACTGGGAATTCTCTGGAACAAAGATCAGTTCTTCTAGGGGCACGTCTCTCGGATAGTCGTATCCGCGATCATTCCAGGTCTCAGGAATGCGTTTTCGCCAACATTCTTGCAGAAATGGTAAGTATGTATTGGGACCGCCCAGCAAAAGGACACGGTGCCGCAGGGTATTTCCTCGGGTGAGTACAGAGAGATTCTGCATTACAATCGCATCGGCAAGTGAGCACATGATTTCAGCGGAGGGAATGCCGCTTTTCACCAGATTCACAATATCTGTTTCCGCAAACACACCGCATTTGGCCGCCACATGGTGCAGCTTGGAATCGTCAAAGTGAAGTCGGCCCACTTCTTCCATCGGCATGCCTGCTTTTATCATGCATTTATCAATCGTGGCGCCAGTGCCGGATGCGCACTTGTCATTCATCGAGGTAAGGGCTTGCTTATTGCCTGTCTCCTCGTTCTCTTTAAAAATAATGATTTTGGCGTCCTGCCCTCCCAGTTCTATGACACTCCCTACATCGGGATGAAGTTGCTCCACAGCCATCGTGACGGCATTTACTTCTTGAACAAATTTGGCTCCTATGTGCTCAGCAATCGGACCTGCACCAGAGCCCGTGATAAATACACGAATGTTATTTTGAGGGATATCAGAAAACTGATTGCCAATGGTGACCAACAATTCCAAGACCTTTTCTGCTTGCTTCGTATGGTGCCGTTGGTAATCTGACCATAGAATTTCTTTGGTTTTTGGATTTACCACTGTTGCTTTGACGGTGGTTGAACCGACATCAATTCCTAGAATTAAAGAGTCCGGCCATTGGTCTACACTTTCCATGTCATCATTCCTTCTTCAAATTCTTACATACATTATTCGAATAAAGGAAAATATGTATACGGAATGTCAAAATTGATTTCATGTGATCTGATCAAATTTACATGAATGACGAGAAAACGTCTCTAACCCAATTGGAGAAAGAGACGTTTTCATAATAATTGACCATTATATTTTTCAAATATATTGAACGGATATTTCACCTTAATTCGTTTCTAATTGAGTGATCCTTTCATTAATCACTAGGACTTTTTGATATATCTCGATTCGTCTACTCCAAGATAGACTCTGCTCTGCTGCCTCAGTAACCAACTCTTTACGTAATTGTTCCAATGAGCCAATATCGGTAATGTGTGATATTCTCCAAAAAAAATCGATTCCCATTGCTCCAACTCCTTCGTGAGATGTTTTGACTCAGTATATGGGAAGCGATTTCATAATGGTTTAGTACAAAAACACAAAAAATCCCCAACCAGGCAAGTACCTTGCCCCCAAGGGTTCCAACTTTGGGATTCTATTTGTCTCAATTAACCCTTCTAATTTAATTGGAGACAACGACCTCACACATTCATCCCCCGCTTTACTTCCTCAATAACGGTTTTTACACCCTCATGAATCTGTTCCGGTCGGGCGCGAGAAATGCTGATTCGCAAAAACTTCTCCCGCTGCAGATAGTCTGAGAGGTAGAACTGCTTCCCGCTCTGCACGAGAACGCCCCGTTCCTTGAGCCGATCCACCACCCGCTCCAGATTGACTGCCTGGGGCACCTTGAACTGCGTATACACGCCCGATCGGACATCCGCCACTTCAAGCAGCCCCGCATCGTTATACGTCTTCACTGCATCATGCAAGATCTCGATCCTCGATTCATACTGCCGAAAGATCTTTTCCCTGTGCTTTTCGTACATGCCGTTCTTGATGTAGATATCAAGTGCTGCCTGTGACAGCAAGGCAGCAACGTTCTGCCCATTATACGTATGAAAGCTGTCCAAGAGCGGCTCCGGCAGTACCACAGCGCCTATACGCAATCCCGGGAAGATGATCTTTGAGAAGCTTTTCAAATACACCACATGCCCGCTCTGGTCATACGCAAATATTGGGTCAAAGCCTCGCCTGTCACCAAGATCCGCCATATAATCGTCTTCCACCACATACACATCATACTTGGCTGCCAGACGGGCTATCGTCTTTTTCTCCCTGACACCGTAAGATGTGCCGAGTGGGTTATGATGTCTCGACATCGTGTAGAAGCATTTGATATCCCCGCCGCGAAATATTTCCTCCAGCTGCTGCAGATTGATGCCGCCTGCGGTACGCGCGATGCTCTTCACCGGCAGCCCTTCCGCCTCAAGGAATTTCAAATACAGATTATAGCTCGGCTGTTCCACCAGGACGGCCGTCCTGCCGTTTGGGAACGGCATCCGCGCTAACGTTTGAAGCGCCTGCTGGATGCCCGACGTCACCGCGATTTGCTGGGCCTTGGCGAACACCTGATCATCCGTGAGGTGCTTCACGAGCGTTTCGCGCAAAGCATCAAGCCCTTTCGGATCCCCATAAGTAAACAAATGGTATTTGTAGGTGTCGATTGCCTTGTTCAAGCAATGCTGAAAATCCCGGTAAGGAAATACATTCAGATCGGGAGAGGAAGAAGCAAAATCAATCAACCCGTCATCTATGCCGGCTTCTTCCTCTTCGTCTTCCACGATATAGTAACCGCTCTGCGGAATCGAATAGATCGCATGACGCTTCTCAAGCTCCGCATATGCCCGCGTCACCGTGTTGATGCTGCAGCCGTACATATCCGCTGCCTGGCGAACAGACGGCAGCTTCTGTCCCGGGCGAAGCTCGCCCTCAGCCCGCTTTTGTTCAATATCCGCCAAGATCTCCGAATATTTTTTCATGACCTGCTCGCCCCCCACGCTTCAAGATCTGTCCGAAGTTCCTCTTAGACCCCACTATAGCGAAAAAAGCGCAGCCACACCATAACTGCTAGCCATAACTGTACCCGTACAGTTTCGTGTTTTTCGAATTGTGCCCCGAAACGGGATGCCTTACGATTCCAATGACAGGTTCGAACCTTACATTCGCTTAAAGGAGGAATTCATCCATGCAACCCAAGACACAACGCGGTCGCGTCTATGCTTATATCGCCGTTCTCGTCTATGCGGCCATCATCGGATTATCATTTATGTTTACGAAGGTCGCCCTTACGTACGCCAACCCAATCGACACCCTTGCTCTTCGTTTTTCCTTTTCGTTCGCGGCAATTGTTGTACTGGCCGCCACCGGCGTGTTTCGCATTTCACTCAAGGGCAAGCCGTGGCCGAGATTGCTTCTCTTAGCCATGATGTATCCGCTCGGCTTCTTTACCTTGCAGACATTTGGATTGAAGCACGCTTCCTCCGCTGAAGGCGGCATTATCTTTGCGACAACGCCGATCCTAACGGCCTTACTGGCGGGGATTTTTCTGAAGGAATCCACGACACGGCGGCAGAAGCTCTCGATCCTGCTATCCGTATTTGGCGTGGTATTGATCTTTGTCATGCAAGGTACCGGCATTGATCTTGCCAATGTGGCGGGCATATCGCTGCTTACCCTTTCCTGTCTCGCATCTGCGGGATATGTCGTACTTTCGCGCTATCTGCTTCGCACGTTCACGCCGACCGAGGTTACCAGCTCCATGATGGCGATCGGATGTGTAGTCTTTTGGGCAGCCTCGCTCGCAGGTCATGCGGCTGACGGGACAATGAACCAAATCTTCGCGCCTTTGGCGAATACGGAATTTGTCTGGTCCATCTTTTATCTCGGCATACTGGCATCGCTGGTGACAGCTTTCTCGTCCAGCTACGCATTGACCAAGCTTGAAGCTTCCAAGATCAGCGTATTTTCCAATCTGTCCACCGTCATCTCCATCGCAGCCGGAGCCTTCATGCTCGGAGAGACAGTGACCGTCTACCATCTCATCGGTTCTGCGCTCATTATTGCAGGAGTGATTGGAACGAATGTGAAGCAGAAGACCAAGCAGGGCAGCGTCGCTCCGAGTTACCGGACGAAACAAGCCGAAGGGTAAATTCTTGAAAATTAACGTCGTTACGGCGATCCCGGATCGATATGTGCCGGTCATGCTCGTGTCGGTCGGCAAGGCAGCAGAGCCTGCCCGCCCGTCCGTAAGGCTGCCGATCGAGGAGACGATCGTGTGGAATCGGTTCGAGTGAGGGGTTCGAGGAGACTCCTTGTTGCTCCAGCAAAGCGTTAAAAATATGCCCTGTTCATCTGCTATACTGATAGTACTAAATGAAAGAACCCGAAGGAGGTTTTTCATGCTGATTGTCACACCGGAAAACCTGCTCTCAGTCATCAACCGCCTATTTCTCGCCGGACTAGTTCTGCTTATGCTTGGCGGAGTCCTCATCGTAATCCGCTCCGGCTTTTTCACCCTGTTTTTCAAGGGTTTTGGCAGGATGAAGCAACTGTTCTTCCGCCAGGCACGCGTGCTGGAGAGCGATTTATACGCATGGAAACCCGATAATAGAAAAAGCAGCGCTCCGCCAAAAAGAGTGCTGCTTGTCATACTGGGTCCCGGCGCCCTCCTGTTACTTCTTTCCGTTGGGCTGACCTTTTACTATTACTTGATTTGACGTGACTACGCTCCGATGATGGTCAGCTTTTTCGGATAGGACGTCAGCACCTCCGCGCCCCCCGATGTGACAAACACGTTATCCTCGATGCGTACCCCGCCGAGCTGAGGGATGTAAATCCCCGGTTCAATCGTAAATACCATTCCTTCACGGACGATATCGTGGTTGTTGCCATGGATGGACGGGTATTCGTGTATTTCCAGACCCAGGCCGTGTCCGACGCGATTTAGAAAGTATTTCCCGTATCCCTTCTGTGCAATGATCTCACGGGCTGCTTGATCAATAGTGGCGAAAGCAACGCCTGGCTGTACGGCAGAAATCGACGCCAGATTGGCTTCCAGAACGGTCTCGTACATATCGACAAGCTTTTCATGTATCTCACCGACGCCAAAAGTGCGCGAGATATCCGAGTGATATCCATCTACCAATACCCCCGAGTCAAACAGCAGCAGTTCCCCGTTCTGGATTTTGCGCGTGCCGGGAGTCCCGTGAGGCAGCGACGATTTCTCCCCTGACAGCACAATGGTGTCAAAAGCTGGCCCCTCTGCACCCAGCTTTTTCATCTGGTATTCCATTTCCGCTACAATTTCGATTTCCGTAACGCCGGCTTTTACATGGCCTAATGCAGCTGCCAACACTTCCTCGATCAGGGTAATAGCCCGCTTCATCTTCCCGATTTCTTCCGCGCTCTTGATCATTCGCATTTCGCGCAGCGGTTCCCCTGCATCGATTGATTCCTTGGCTCCCGTGGCCGCCATCACTGCCCGATACCGCGCGACATGCAGATGCTCCTCCTCCACACCAAGACGTGAAATGGATACAGGAAGCTTCTCTTTTAGCAAGTCGTACGGATTCTCCGTATCGGCGCATGCGAATATCTTCGTCACGCTGGAAGCTTGCTGCGCTTTTTCTATATCCAGAAGCGGAACGATCAAAAACGGTTCCTCCCCTTTTGGCAAAACCAGCCCCATGAATCGTTTGTGCGGCTCATTCAAGAATCCTGTGAGGTAGTAGATGTGCTGTGGCAAGGTGATCAGCATCGCGTCGACACATTTATTTTCCATAAACGAATACAGTTTTTTCAAACGATCATTCATGAATGCTCACCAAGCTTTCCTTATTTAATAGAGATGACAAGCTACCCACCGTCCCGGGCCGACTTCCTTCCATAACGGTTCCGCAGCCGAACAATCCGGTATGGCATGCGGACAGCGCGGGCGAAACCGGCAGCCGCTTGGCAGATTGGCCGGGCTGGGCGGATCTCCCTGCAGGACGATCCGCTCGCGCGGGGCGGTCGGATCAGGCACGGGTACGGACGAAAGCAAAGCCTGCGTGTACGGATGAAGCGGCTCTCTATACAGTTCGAAGCTCTCCGCAAGCTCAACCAGCTTGCCCAGATACATCACGCCAATCCGGGTGGAGATATGCTTCACCATCGAGAGATCGTGGGCGATAAACAGGTAGGTGAGCCCCCGATCCGCCTGCAAATCCTCCAACAGATTCACCACCTGCGCCTGTATCGAGACATCAAGGGCAGAGATCGGTTCATCCGCGATGATAAACTGCGGATCGACAGCAAGAGCGCGGGCAATTCCGATGCGTTGACGCTGCCCGCCGGAAAATTCGTGGGGGAAGCGCTTGGCATGCTCCGGCCTCAATCCTACCTGCTCAAGCAGTTCAACAACACGCCCAGTCCGGTCGGCTCTGCTCAAATCATGGATTTCCAGCCCTTCGGCGATGATGTCGCCCACCTTCATCCGGGGATTGAGACTAGCATGCGGGTCTTGGAAAATCATCTGCACATCCCGATTGAACTGCTTTGCTTCCTTGCGCGATAGCTGGTGCACGTTTTTCCCCTGAAACAGCACCTCCCCTTCCGTGCTTTCGTAAATCCGGATCAGCGTCCGACCGAGGGTAGATTTGCCGCAGCCGCTCTCACCCACCAGCCCCAGCGTCTCTCCTTTCCGAATGGAAAAGGAAACCCCGTCCACCGCTTTCAGCGTGGATCCAGTTCCCAGTATAAAATGTTTCTTCAGTCCGTTTACTTCTACCAAATGCTCCGCCATCATGCCTGCCTCCCGCTTGCAATGAGTTCGTCGATTCTCGGTGCGCGGGCATCATGCAGCCAGCATGCCGCCTGATGGTCACCCGAAAACTGCGATGCTTCCGGCATCTCGCGCGCGCAGATTTCCATCGCATAGTCACAGCGTTCGGCAAACGGGCACCCTTGCGGCGGGTGAAACAGATCAGGAGGCGTGCCATCGATGGGAATCAGCCGTTCCTTTGTTTCGCCATCTACCCGTGGCATGGAGCGCATCAATCCCCACGTATATGGATGCTTCGGCTGGGCAAAGATCGCTTCTACCGGTCCCGACTCCACGACAACCCCCGCATACATCACCACCGCCCGGTGAGCGATTTCCGCAACCACACCGAGATCATGCGTGATCATCATGATGGACAGATTGTTTTTGCTCTGCAGCTCTTTCAGCAAATCGAGAATTTGCGCCTGTACCGTCACGTCCAGCGCGGTGGTTGGCTCATCGGCAATGACCAGCTTCGGATTGCAGGCCAGCGCGATGGCGATGACCACCCGCTGCCGCATCCCGCCGGAAAATTCATGCGGGTACTGTTCCACCCGGTTCTCAGCGTCTGGAATCCCTACCTGCCGCAGCAACTCCACCGCTTTCGCCAGCGCCTCCTCTCGTGACACGCCATGGTGATAAACCAGTCCTTCGGTTAGCTGCGTACCGATTTTCATTGTCGGGTTGAGCGCTGTCATCGGGTCCTGAAAAATCATCCCGATTTCCGAGCCCCTCAGCTTCAATAGCTCCGCCTTGGACATGCGGGTGATTTCTTTTCCATTGAATGTGACGCTTCCGTCTACGATGCGGCCAGGTGGACAGGGAATCAGCCCCATGATTGCTTGTGCCGTTACGCTCTTGCCACATCCGCTCTCGCCCACGACCGCCACCGTTTCTCCTGCATCCACATGAAAGGATACGCCACGTACTGCTTGCACTTCGCCGCCATAGGTCTTGAAATGAACTTTCAAATTGCGTACGTCGAGTAAATGTTCCATGTCAACTCCCCCTAGTCGCGCAGGCGCGGGTCTAGCGCATCCTGCAAGCCGTCACCGAACACGTTAAACGCAAACATCACGAGCGAGATCATCATGCCGGGGAAGAACAGCCGCCACCAGTCCCCGGTCAGAATGACGCCCAGAGCGTCGTTGGTCATCGTTCCCCAGCTCGCGATCGGCGCCTGTACGCCCAATCCCAAGAAGCTGAGGAACGACTCGGCGAAGATCGCCGCTGGTATGGTAAAGGTTAAATTTACGATAATGATGCCGATCGTATTGGGGATCAGATGGCGCCACAGGATACGTGGAAACGAAGCGCCCAATACCTGTGCCGCCAAAATATATTCATTCGTCCGCAGCTGCAGGATCTGTCCGCGAACCAATCGGGCCATGCCGATCCAGCCCGTCACGGTGAGCGCCGTAATAATCGTCGTGATCCCCGGCTCCATGACCACCATGAGCAGGATCACCACCAGCAGATACGGCAGCCCGTGCAGCACCTCAATAACGCGCATGATCGCGTTATCGATGCGCTCCCCCTTTTTCCCGCGCCCTGCCATGTAGCCGGCAATCCCGCCGACGGAGACGCCGATCACCAAATCAATCAGGGCTGCTACCACCCCGATGGTTAACGAAATCCGCGCACCATACCAGGTACGCGCAAACATATCGCGTCCCAGGTCGTCCGTCCCGAACCAGTGATCGGCTGACGGGGGCATATTGCTATCCAGCAGACTCTGGTCAGCAAAGCTGTAAGGCGTCAGAGACGGGCCAATGACCGCCATCACAAAGATGGCCAGAATGAGTACCAGTCCGACCATCGCCAGCTTGTTTTTGGCCAGCTTGCGCATCACTTCCTGAAAGTATGAGAGACTGGGCCGTTCTGCCGCCGACCGTTTTCCCGTTTTGACCAGCGGTCGGAACAGATCATCCGAATCCGTTTGCGCGTTCATCCCGAGCCCTCCTTGTTGTTCAGTTTGATGCGCGGATCGATCAGCGTATAGGCGATATCAATGAGTAAAATGGTTAAAATCAGCACGGTGCTGTAGAAAATCGTCGTGCCCAGAATGACCGGATAATCCCGGTTAAAAATGCCGTCTACAAAATATTTACCGATACCCGGTATGGCAAAAATCTTTTCCACCACAAACGAACCGGTGATCAAAGCCGCCATCAGCGGGCCGAGAAACGTGACCACCGGCATGATGGCATTGCGGATACCGTGCCGGATGACGATCAGCCAAGTGGGTAGCCCCTTTGCCTCTGCGGTACGAATGTAGTTTTGATTCAAGACATCAATCATACTGGTGCGCATGTACCGCGTAATGATGGCCAGCGGACCGAACGCCAGCGCAATCGAGGGCAGCACCGTGTGCATCCAGGTTCCCCACGTCGCGACCGGAAAAATCGGCCACTTCATCGCAAAATAGTTGATCAACAGCGGCGACATCAGGAAGTTAGGAACGGAAATCCCGATAATCGCCAGCACCATCATCAGGTAATCCAGGCCTCGACTGCGGTTCATGGCGGCCACGATACCAAAGAAAATTCCCATCACAAGCGAAATCGCCAGGGCCTGCGCCCCCAGAGCAGCCGAAGCGGAAACGCCATCGGCGATCATATCGTTAACACTGCGCGTGTCCGACTTGATCGACATGCCCAAATCAAGTGTCACGAGATTTTTCAGGTATAGCACGTATTGTACAGGCAGCGGCTCATCCAGATGGTACTTGGCTCGCAGGTTTTCAAGCACCTGCTTGGGAAGCTTCCCCGACTCGGCGGCGAACGGGTCGCCAGGTATCATGTGCATCAGGGCAAACGTCAGCGTCACGATGATCCAGAGTGTCAGGAGTACCATCAGAATGCGTTTCAATAAATAACGGGACACGGCGTTCCCTCCTTTTCACAGATTGATCGGGATTGGAAAAGGGAAGGAAAGGGCGGGTATTGCCCTTTCCTTTGTGCAGCCTTATTTTGATGCGATTTCCACCATTTTGTAATCCATCAGAGACGCCGGGTGGCGCAGGATGCCTTTTACGTTTGGCTGTTCCATGAACACCTTTGTGCTGTAGTAAAGCGGCAGCACTGGCATGTCGTCAAAGAACATCTTCTCCGCTTCGTGCATCAGAGCGAAACGGGTCTTCTCATCCGGCTCGATGCTGGCCTTCTGGATCAGCTCGTCAAACGCCTTGTTGCTGTAGTTGATGCGGTTGCCCGGATGACCCGTCTGGAAGATCTCGATAAAGTTGAGCGGGTCCGCATAATCCGCATAGAACGTAGAGAGGGAAACCTGATGCTTGCTTGCGCGCTGCTCAGCCAGGAACACTTTCCACTCTTTGCTTTCCAGCTTCACTTCCACACCCAGGTTTTTCTTGAACATTTCTTGCAATACCTGTGCGATGCTTTTGTTCAGATCGTTGGTATCATAGGTGAGGGTCACTTCCGGAAGCGTGCTCCAGCCTTCTTCTTTCATGCCCTGTGCAAGAAGTGCCTTCGCTTGCTCCAGATCGTTATCCTTGAAGAACGCTCCACCGACTTCGCGGAAATCCTTGCCGTCCGGTTCCGGGAATCCGATTGGTACGATCCCCATCGCTGGCACCTGCTTGCCCTGCGTCACCTTGTCGATGATCAGTTGGCGGTCAACAGCCAGCGCAAACGCTTTCCGCACGTTTTTGTTGGTGAATGGCGGCATCGCCGTGTTCAAGCGGTAAAAGCTGGTGGCCGCTTCCGGTGCGATTTTGGCTTCGCCCGATTCAAGCAGCTTTCCTTTTACATCTTTTGGAACCGATTCGATGTTATCCAGATCACCTGCCTGGAACATCTGGAATTGCGTGTTCTCATCGTTGATCATCACCCAGTTGATGCCCGCCAGCTTCACTTTATCCTTATCCCAGTAATTCTCGTTTTTCACGGCTTTGATCGATTGGTCGTGCGTCCACTCCGTCAGCGTAAACGGACCGTTGGAGACGATCGTCGATGCTTCCGCAGACCAGTTCGGGTTGGCTTCCACATTCTTTTTGTTGACCGGATAAAAGACCGGCGTTGCCACCAGACTGAGGAAGTAACCTGTAGGCGCCTTCAATGTCACTTCCAGCGTCTTGTCATCCAGTGCTTTTACCTTTACATCGTCTGCCTTGCCTTCCCCATTGTTGAACTTCTCCGCACCCTCGATGACGAACGCCAGGAATGCTGCCGGAAAGCCATTTTTCGGGTCCACCATGCGCTTCCAAGCAACTTCGAAGTCATGAGCGGTTACCGGATCGCCATTTGACCATTTACTGTCGCGAAGCTTGAACGTGTATTTCTTTCCGCCCTCGCTAACCTCCCATTTCTCAGCCATCGCCGGTTGCGGCATATGATTTTCATCCAACCGCACCAGACCTTCCAACACGTTGTATAGAACTTCGAACGCGACGGGATCGTATGCTTTTGGCGGATCGAGAGAAACAGGTTCCGTTTTTAGGTTCGAGCGTAAAAAGGCATTGGCATTTGTATCTGCTTTCGGAGCCTCCTGTGTCTGCGCGTTGTCGGCTTGCTTGTTAGTGGCTGCAGGCTGGCTGCATCCGGCAAGCGCCAGGCTGATCATCAGCGCTGCTGTACTAAATACTTTAAGTACTTTCTTCATCGAAATCTCCCCCTTACTTGTCTCAACTTTTCTATATGTCTTGATATACGACCCCGTCTAAACGGTCACTGATATCATCGTTCGACGAGCACCCAGACGATCTCGCAGTCCTCCTCCCCTGCATTGTAAGCCCAATGCTCTTCTCCAGCAGGAATCAGCGTCGCTTCCCCTGCCGAAACCGTATACGCCTTGCCACCGCTCTCAGTCTGGATGGAGCCGCGCATGATATAAGAA
The DNA here is from genome assembly GCA_035644815.1 of Bathyarchaeia archaeon. GTDB lineage: Bacteria > Bacillota > Bacilli > Brevibacillales > Brevibacillaceae > Brevibacillus_F. The sequence goes on from DASQNU010000236.1 coordinate 28,116, forward strand.
TACTCGTCCTGATCGTGCGCCCCTTGGCCCTTCATAGGAACGCGTGTCTTTGGCGGAATAACCACCGTGCCAAACATGACCTTCCCTCCGTCGATAATGCCTTTGGGAAACAGTGTCTTGAGCCGAGCGCCATCCGGTCGGTTATCCGGATTCACTTCGTTGGCGTTGATTACGATCATTGTAAAACCCCTCCCTTTCTCTCTTTTTGCGCAGCACAAATAAACAGAAATTTCCGATAATTTTCTGTAAAAAAAAGATGTTTCCTCGCTTGTTTTAGCTATTTGTCTTGAAAATGACTGGCGTCAGTACGCTAACCACTTGTGCCGCTTCTTCCGTCGGATTGTACCAGGTATGATCAAGTGTGGAGGGAAAGTGGATCGAGTCCCCTTTGAACAAGTGATACTCCTTCCCGTCAACCGTAATGATTACCTGCCCTTCAAGGATGTAGTAGAACTCCTCGCCCGGATGGTTAAACACCACATCCTGCTTTTGCCGAGGTGGCAGTGTCACATGAAACGGCTCCAGCGCTCTCCCGGAAAAATCTCCGCCCAAGCGCACGTAGATCGCACTTGACCCCTCAATTTGGAACTGTTTGCGCTCCGACTCCGGCACGAAGAACTGCGAATTCTGCTGTTCCTCAAAAAACGTTGTGATTGGCACGTTCAGCACCTCGGCAATCTTCTGCAGCGACGTGATCGCCAGCGAGCTGTTGCCCCGCTCCACCTGTGATAGGAAGCTGATCGATAAGCCTGATCTCTCGCTGAGGTCCTTTAGTGTCATGTTTTGCTGTATACGCAGCTCGCGGATTTTCTCAAAAATACTATCCAGAATTCTTTCCTCCCGTCCGAATTGCTACCAATTTCTGATTTTTCCTTTTATGAAAATATATTATTATGTGATCGTAATTTTGTAAAGAATTTTCTGGTAATACTGTAATGGATTTTTGTGAGAGAAAAAGAGAACCCTTGATTCGGGTCCTCTTCCAGTTGTACGTTTAAAAGAAAGCTTTAGGCTTGAGTTGTTGATTAAAAATTCTCCAGACTTAGAAATATTAGTGTTAGTCTCCCCCCTTTTCGATCTTTATTTTCATAGGAGTTTAATCATCCATGGATGATCGACGGTTGTTAGGAAGTCGCATTTGCACCCTGCAGCTTGCGTTTTTTATATCCTAGCGATAAGACGAAACAGATAACCAATATCATACATGCGAGCGCATACGGATAGTTGATATCAATATCAAATAAAAATCCAGCTGCGATAGGACCTGCAATATTACCAAGACTGGTAAAGGCTGAGTTAAGGCCAGCAACATAACCCTGTTGATCCTTTGCGAGCATCGACATTTGGGTGCTTATGGCCGGTCGTAAAATATCGATCGCCAAAAATACGATAAAGGTAACGGCAAAAATCATCCAAAATTCATGAACAAAAAGCGTCAGAAGAATAAACAAACCAGCAAAGAGCAGACAGACCGAAATGACACTTTTCTCGCCAAACCGTTTCATTATCCAGCTGAAGGCCGTAACCTGGACCACTGCGCCTGCTATTGAGCCGAATGTAATAATAAAGGCGATATCTTTTGGCTCAAATCCAAACTTATGGTCGACAAACAATGAAAAAACAGTTTCAAAATTTGCCAGCCCGAAAGACATGACAAATACAATGATCAAACTTAAAAAATATGGCTCCCTATAGGAGTACATTAACTGGGAAAGAAGACTGCTTTGTTGTTTTTCACTTGAAGGAGAGTCCGATAATGACTCTACTGTAGGTTGCGACTCCTTGAGGATTAACAACGTGATGCATGCAGCAATAATTCCCGCAATTGCTGCGGTATAGAAGGGTACACGAATACCAAATTCGGCAATATATCCTCCAATGCCTGGCCCAATAATAAAACCAGTAGTAATGGCTGCAGTAATATACCCCATCCCGGCCGCGCGTTCTTCTTTTGTTGTAATATCTGCTGAGTAAGCCATTACAGCCGGCATAATCAGTGCGGCGCTAATGCCGCCTAGCAACCTAGAAACAAACAGCAGGACTGGAGAATTTGCTATTCCGAACATCCCTTCTGAGATAGCAAACACGACCAAGCCGATAACAATCATTCTCTTTCTTCCGAATGAATCGGCCAATCGGCCGGCTAGTGGTGAAAAAAGTAGCTGCGTCAGCGAAAAGGCTGCAACTAACAAGCCGATAGTCCCCCCGGTAATCCCCAAATTCTCCATGTACTTTGGCATTATCGGTATAACAAGCCCGATTCCCGTAAAGACAAGGAAAATATTGAACATCAGGATTGATAGGGATCCCTGATTTTTTAATAATAATGACATTCTTTATTCCTCCAATCAAACACCAAAACACTGAATTTTCATTCTAGATAATAGCGTAAAAAAAGACTAGCGGGACGGTTTGACAATGCCAAATAAAAACACATCCATAGCTAACCGATATGTTGCAAGTGCTTCCTCTCGTTCCATTTGCCGAGTGTGTTGATTTAAACCAAACATCAGGCTGTCCAAGATAATGGCGACTCCGGTTACATTCGTGATATCAAATTCGCCGTTATCGAGCCCCTTCTGGAGCAACTGTTGATTAAACTCAATATACCCTTTGACCATTTCGTTGATACGCTCCTCCACATCCGAAGACTTCTCCGACATATCGAAAAATTCATCAGCGGCCTTGGTCAGCGGATGGTTCAGATAATCAATCGCAAAATGTTCAGCCATTCCATACAATTTATCGATCGTGGTTGGGTAGAGATGTTCCTTGGCCAGCCAATTCTCTTCCCATTCCCTGTTCCAAATTTCAATGAGATATAAAAACAGCCCTTCCTTACTCTTGAAATGATAATAAATGTTACCTCCGCTGTATCCAGTAGCTTTCACGATATCTTCTATTGATGTAGCCTTGTAACCTTTTTTCGCAAATAAAATTCTGGATGCATCAGCTATCTTCTTCTTCGTTTGCTCCGTTTGCTGCTTTTTTTTATTCATTTATGCCCCACCGACCTTCCCATCTAAATAAAGGCTACCTTTAGCTTGAAGTTCACTAAAAACACTGAACGTTTATTCAGTATTATAGCGTTAAAAACTATACTTGGCAAACCGTAAATATAACATGATCCAATTATTACAGAGGAACCCGCTGATGAAGCCTCAGCAAAATGATTAGAAATAGCAAGACGTCTTTGCTTTGCTGCCTTGACGTCGAACACGGTAAGGCAGCAAAGACGCAAGGAGCGGCGGAGGGAAAAATCGAGGATATTGAGAGTGACGAACGGCAAGGGAAATCCTAAGTCAAACCGTTAACAAAGCCAAAATTCGAGCGGCTGAACAACAGCCACCCCATATTCCGTTGTTCTTCTCAACCAGCCGCGCAAAATCCGGCCACGTTCGAATAGTCGGGGTGGTGGAACAAAGGCAGCCAGCTCGATCGGCGCCAGCCCAATGAATTTGTTTTATCCCCCATTCTTAACCATTCATCTCTGCAAATCTCTTGATCGCATCCGTATTTGACGATTTGGAATCATACGTACTATCACTATAAAAAGATTTTGGAGGGAAGCTATTCCCAGCCAAATAATGATACTCGGCATCATCATAAAGGTACCTTCCAAACTTAGCACTCGTCCTCCCCCCAAAAATGTAATGATTTTCGGCAGGAAAATGAGCAGGAATAACGGCAACATCATTAAGAGTAAGGATAGGAATCGTAACCAAGCAGGACGATTCTTACCGTACTCTTCCCCTTTTTTTATCCGCAAAAAGCTGCGGATTCCCGTAATCACTGTGATCAAGATGATGATACACATACCGGCTTCCAACATTGTATGAGTGAAAAAAGAATCTTCCGGCGGGGAATCAGTCAATATTCCTGTCAATCCACTCACAAATGAATAATAATCGACGAACGTATTCAAGCCACTGTTGAACAAGATGACAATGCCCAGTTTTTGCTCGGGTATCAGAAGCTCTTGCGCTTTATAGGTCCACAAAATTCCTCCATGCTCTATTTGCTTTTTTCCATCTGCGGTTTTGGAGATTTCCCAGCCCAGGCCATATGATTCCTTTGGCCCCGCAGGTGATTGCATGGTTCGAATCCCCTCGCTGCTTAGCAACTGAACATTGTTGTACATTCCACCGTTTCCTTGTATGATCAACCATTTTGCCATGTCGTTGACTGTAGAAACCATTCCTGCCGCGCCTTCCACAAACCATTCCGGTTCTGTAGTAGCGATCGATTTTCCAAAGAGAAAATAGTGTCCGCTAGAAAGAATACTGGACTTTTCACCAAATTGAATTGTATTTGATACATCAAATGTTCGATTCATTTCAAGTGGAGTGAAAATATGCCGTTGCAAATAATCCGGGAACTTTTCCTTACTGATCACTTCTACTAGCCTGGCTAACAGCTGGTAATTGGTGTTATTGTAATGAAATTCTCTACCGGGGTCGCTATGGAGGGTAACTTCATGCAATCGTTGCACGACTTCTTCTAAAGAGGTTGGCTGGGGATGAATCGTCATATCTGGGTAAACGGTGTCCGTCAAGCCGCTTGTATGACTCAATAGCTGGCGGACAGTGATCATCGATCCACGGGGATCATTCAGCTGAAACGAGGGGATATAGTGGGCAATCGGTTTATCTAGATCCACTCGTCCGGATTCAACAAGCTGCATGACAGCTAAAGCGGTAAAGGATTTGCTCAGCGAAGCAATTGCGAATGGAGTGTCAGCAGAGATCGGACTTTGATCTGCTGATTTTCCATATCCCTTTGAGAACATCACTTTGTCATCGCGGGTAATCGCTACTGCTAATCCCGGAATATGATTCTCTTCCATTTTCAATCGAATGAAACGATCGATTTGATCCTTGGGAAAGCCTGCTTGCGCAAGGACACTCTCAACTGAGGAAAAAAGCGTAGTCAAACAAAAGATAAGAGTCAAAGTGATTTTGGCATACGCCGCCCACTGATTATTTTTACACTTGAAATAGGTAATCAATCGTTATTCCCTTCTTTCATCCAGCTTCCATTCACATTTCATGATAAGTAATTCCCCTTGAAGCTCTGCCGTCAGCTTCCCATTCATTTTTAGCATGAGACTCTTGGCTATGGACAACCCCAAGCCTGTTCCTTTACCAGATCTCGTCGGATCAGACGTATAAAAACGGTCGAAGAGCTTTTCCACATCTTGCTGAGTCAAATACCGGGCATGGTTGCTTACTGAAAAAATAACGGTCATATCCATTTTCTCAAGGCGAATTTTTACTGAGCCAACAGCGTAAGCAGCCGCATTCGCCAAGAGATTTTCTACAACACGCTTGATAGCCGATTCATCTGCGTTCAACACGATTTTCTCATCCGGCAATTGAATCAATGGTTCCAAGCTGTGTTCGTTGAACCGATCATAAAAGCCCAGCAAGACCTCCGAAATGAGCGTGTTCATGTCCACCTTTTCCAGGTTCAGCTCAAAGTCTGTATGATCGATAACGGATAGATCGAAAAAATCATGTAACAGCTTTTGCAGACGCTTCGTTCGGTTCTTGGCGATAACCAAGTATTCCATCTTCTCCGCCTCGGTTACACCTTCCGACTCCATAAGCTGGATATAACCCAGGATGGATGTGAGCGGGGTGCGCAAATCGTGTGAGATACTTGCAATCCCTTGCTTGAGCTCGTTTTCGGTCCTTCTGCGTAATGCATTTGCTTCCACAATAAGTGTAATCAAATGATTGATTTCCTCGCTCAATGTCTCCAGATCCCGATCAAACAAGGCAATATCGATCTTTTTCTCGGTTGATCCCTTCGTATACGACTGCAGCTGATGGGTGATTCGCTTTATTTCCCGTTTCAGACCATACAAGCGGATCATAGCAGCAGCCGCTATGGCACATGCCGCACACACCACAAAAAGCATCGCGATCCTTCCGCCTTCCTCGCTACTTTATTTCTTTTCTCTTATAAATCCAGCAGCCGGCGAGTCCACAGACAGCAAATGTCAGGATCGGAACCAGCGTCAATCGCCATAATTCGGTGCTGCTTGGCGAGATACTTCCAATATCGCCTACTAATGAAAACACGCTATTTTCATAAGCTGTTTCAAAGATTGGGATATTTTCACTTATGTTTGTAAAAACGACATCGATGGCCAATAAGAAGATGATTGAAGTGGCAATCGATTTACCGTTGTTCGTGAAGGTAATGGCAAACAATGCAGCGATCGAGGCAAATGACGCTGCATACAGCATGGTAAATAGCGTTGATCTCAAAACTAGCAAAGCCGCCGATTGATTATCCATCTCCCCAAATCCAGACAATATGGTGCTGATACCCATATTCAAAAGAGGAAACAGTAGGGAAAGAAGGATTGCACCCCAAGCGTATACGCACAGCTTTGCCGTAAAAATTTCGATTCTGCTATTCCCGCTCGATGCTATGTTCTTCATGACCCCTGTCGAGTACTCACTGGATATGAAGAAGCCTGCCAAGATACACAAGGACACTTTGAAAATCAGCGTGTTGCCTGCAATCGCTCGCTGAAAGGATTCAAACCCAGTGAACAGAGGATCACCGTCCAGCAAATTATCGAAATGCCAGTAAAGCGGCCAAAAGATCGACAGCGCTACAATCATCATTGCAAGTGTCCTGAAGGAACGGTCCTTCCGCAACTTATACCATTCGGATTTGATGAGATTATACATAGCGTTCTCCTTTGATCCGGCTTGCAAAATAGCTCTCCAAATCTTCGCCCCTCGGCATGAACTGTTCAATCGTGAGCCCAGCCTTGTAAAGGATCGAAGAAACCATGCCGGGATCCTGAACGAATTGATATAGTCTGATCACACCGTCTGGCATTACTTCAAAATTGGAGGTATGGAGCTCCTGATCGATAATCGTAGCAGCCATGCTTGCATCATTTACTTTGATGTGCAAGTATTGCTTGCACTTTTCATCCAGTTCATTTGCTGTCAATTGTTCCAGTAGCTTTCCTTTATGGATGATTCCATAATGAGTGGCGAGCAAATGCAATTCACTAAGGATGTGCGTTGAGATCAAGATCGTCGTTTCGTTCTCCGCATGCAATCTTTTCAGGAGTTCTCTCAAACTCATGACTCCCATAGGATCAAGTCCTGTAGTTGGTTCATCCAAAATCAAAAATTCAGGATCGCCGAGTAAAGCAATAGCGATTCCAAGACGCTGCTTCATCCCTACGGAGAAATGCTTGGCTTTTTTCTTGCCAGCTTCCTGCAATCCGACAAGCTCCAGTGTGTTCTCTATGCATTTTCGTCCCGGAATCCCTTTTTGTATGCGATGGACTTCCAGGTTCTCCCATGCGGTCATATGCGGAAACAACGCCGGACTTTCGATTATCGAACCAATTCGTTTTCTGGCAAAGACAAGTTCCCGTTCTCCATTTGCTCCAAACAACTCAATGGAACCGGATGTAGGAGACGCAAGCCCATTCACAATCCGAATCAACGTAGATTTCCCTGCGCCATTTTGTCCAATGAATCCGTAGATCGATCCCCGTTTAATCGAAAGCGTTACTCCGTCTAGAACGACGTTGTTTCTATAAACTTTGGTTAATTCGTTCGTTCTAAGTACAATCTCAGTCATCTGCCGAACACCTCCTCCCTTTGGCGATACCTTTATTATCAAAAGTACCCCATAAGAGATTCCAAAGAGAATCTTAAGAAAACATTAAGTTGCATCCGTTATCGAAGCCGATAGCCCATCCCCCATAGCGTCTCTATATATTCCTGGTTGGGATTGGCTTTAGCCAGCTTGCTTCTCAAATTGCTGATATGTACGCCAACTGTATTGTCATCCCCCATGAACGGTTCGTTCCAGATGCTCTCAAAAACATTCGCCTTCGTAAACACTTTTTTGGGGTACGACATGAATAGCTCTAAAATCGCAAATTCTCTTGCTGTCAAAGTTACATCGGAACCATTAATCGTCACTGATTTGGTTTCTTTGTCCAGCTCCATATCCTTGTACGTTAGTCGATGACTTGGAAGCGGACTTGATAATCGGATGTATCTTCTCATATGGGCATCAATACGTGCAGACACTTCCTCAATATCAAACGGCTTTGTAATGAAATCATCTGCTCCAGTGCGAAGGGTTGCAATTTTCGTCTGTTGCTCGCCTTTGGCTGAGATGATAATAACTGGCGTCCGATACTCCTCGTTGATCTTCTGGAGCAATTGTTCGCCGGTAAGTCCCGGGAGCATTAGATCAAGTAGTACGAGATCCCATTCCTGTCTGTCCAAGTGGAGCATCGCTTCTGTTCCCGAAAAGGCTGCTTGGGCAACGTACCCGCTCTTCGTGACAATCGCGCACAATAATTTATTGATATCGTTGTCATCTTCCACAACTAATACATGTATCCTTTTATCCATGATCTCACCTTTTTTCTTGTTATCAATTGTTGAATAGTGATTTGATTCTCAAGGCTCCTGCGACCCAAAACATAGGCTATGCCACATAATCAACAACTCCGAGCTTTTGTCTAATAATAAACGCTTGGCAATTAGTTTATTAACCTATTTTGATAGTTAGTTAAGCAAAGGCTTCCATTTATTTTTTAGTAGCATCTGGTTGTATTTCTTCAACTATCGATCTTAGGCCCTGCATTATTTCTTATATTTATGGGTGATAACCCTTGTATGCCAACATCTCGTTCGCTTCATTCCCATAGCTGTACCGCCATTTTTTGTTCTGGGCATCTGTAGACGTACGGGTTACTTTTTTATTATAAAAGGTGGCTTTGTCTTTTGAACGATCATGTCCCGTTAGCATAGCAATTAATAAACGGCTGTCGAAGCATCCGTATTCCACTATCGAACCGTTAGCGGAATAACTTAATCTACACAAGTAATGTTTTGAAAATAGTCATTTATTCTCAGTTAGTTGCCTTTACTATACGATTATGCTCTACATACCCTAAGGTATCTGATTCAAGGGGGATGTGTTATGGCGATTAGTCCACTTTGTCGTAACTTTGCAGCAATTCTAAATGCAATGCCCACAGTAGTTAACGGGGTTTGTACTGCTCAAGCCTTACGTACCAACTTAAAGCCTACTATATTTGGTAGAAGATCAAGATCACCTCTTACGATCCCACAACTACACTCATTTGAGAGTGTAGGGAAAGATGGCCGTGCACTTTGTCTTGGAGAAACAGTTATCCTTACCAAAGAGATAAATCCATACATCTCACGCCTTCGTAAGCACGGTATACTGGTTACAGCTCTGCATAATCACTGGTTATTCACCAACCCAAACATTTGGTACATCCACTATCAAAAGATTGAGAAACCTTTGGTTTTTGCTAGAGCAGTTAGAGATGCAAAATCTGTTTTAACCAGTAGAATCGTTCGTCCTCACTTATGCAAAAAATAACACGTTGTCCACGGCAGCCATAAATAGACTGCCTTTTTCATTAGTTTAATTACACATTTTATTAAATAAACAGTTACTACGCTAAACTGCTCCGTTACTTCAATGAAAAAGGAGCAGCTACCACAGTAGTCTGCTCCTTTGTTATTCAACTAACGAACCAGTCTTCACACTTCATTTAGATCGAAATTATACTATCTGATCTAGCCTTGCCTACGTGATAGATATCCGATCGTCAAAGCCGGTAGCAATGAATAATTCTTCCCTATTAAAATCCACGAATATCTCTTTGTTATTTCTGTAAAATTCAATGGAACAATAACAAAGTTGAAAGCAAATTCAGCGAATATATCGCGTTATTTACCTATTTTTATGTTAGATAGGTATTAACTGTGTTTAACCTTTTTTACTTTTAATATGATGAATTATGCTTGATTACAGGGGGTGAAATAATGGGGAAATGTAATTGTCCTCCGGGGCCTCCAGGGCCACTAGGACCACCAGGGCCTCCAGGACCTCCAGGACCTCCAGGGTTACCAGGATCTTCAGGAGCAGCGGGGCCAGCCGGACCTCCAGGAGCTACGGGTGCTACAGGAGCTACAGGACCAGCCGGACTTCCAGGAGCTACGGGTGCTACAGGAGCTACAGGACCAGCCGGACCTCCAGGAGCTACGGGTGTAACCGGAGCAACAGGAGCAGCCGGTCTTCCAGGAGCTACGGGTGCTACAGGAGCTACAGGACCAGCCGGACCTCCAGGAGCTACGGGTGCTACAGGAGCTACAGGACCAGCCGGACCTCCAGGAGCTACGGGTGCTACCGGAGCAACAGGAGCAACAGGAGCAGCCGGTCTTCCAGGAGCTACGGGTGCTACAGGAGCAACAGGACCAGCCGGACCTCCAGGAGCTACGGGTGCTACCGGAGCAACAGGAGCAGCCGGACTTCCAGGAGCTACGGGTGCTACCGGAGCAACAGGACCAGCCGGACCTCCAGGAGCTACGGGTGCTACCGGAGCAACAGGAGCAGCCGGACCTCCAGGAGCAACGGGTGCTACAGGAGCAACGGGTGCTACAGGGCCAGCTGGAGGAGTATTAAACTTTGCAGATTTTTATGCATTGATGCCTCCTGATAATGCAACACCAGTTCCAGCCGGTGGAGACGTAGATTTCCCGAATGATGGCCCCAATAGTGGGGGAGGGATTTTCCGCACTGGTGCCGATTCATTTAACTTGTCAAACATTGGAGTTTATCAGGTGTTGTTTCAGGTGAGTGTGACTCAAGCGGGCCAACTGGTTTTAACTCTTGATTCGGGAGCAGGAGCTGTTGAATTAGACTATACGGTAGTCGGTCGAGCAACCGGTACTACTCAGATAGTGGGGATGGCTCTTGTGCAAACATCAGTCATCAACTCAATACTCACTGTACGAAATCCTGCTAGCGAAACCACAGCACTAATCATCACTCCTTCCGCTGGAGGAACAGAGCCTGTTTCAGCACACCTTGTTATCATGCAAATCGCATAGAGGGAAACAGAATGCATACTCGAACCAATATCCATGCAGCCCCTGCCGTAGTCCGTATTGTCAGCTCGTCCATGAGAAAGAAAGGCGCGGCTATTCCAAATTCACCGCGTTTCGGTACGAAAATAAAGCATTGAGTGGTATGAGTTTCGTCTATACGACGCATCCTTTCTACCTTGTAGCCGGAGAAACTAACTACGAGTCAGTTTCTCCGGAACAAAAAAACTTGTTTTCGGGTTAACAATCATTGTCATTCGCCTCAATCTGGCCGTATAAAAAAGCCAGTCAAAACTGAACTGCCCCTCCAATTGTTAGGTGTGTCCAACAATTGGGGTACAGTTGAATAACACTGTGAACAATGTTATTTATTTTTAAACCTTAAAAATGCATAACCCCGTCCTAAATTAGGACAGGGTTACATTTGTTTCATTGTTGATAAAAGCACTTCACCGAAACATCTATTTTGAAATAAAGTTACTTCTGCACTATCTGAATAAGGTTGCCGCATGTATCGTCGAAGACAGCTATTGTGACTTCGCCCATTTTTGTTGGCTCCATAGTAAAATTCACGCCTTTTTCCAATAATCGTTTGTACTCTTTATGAATATCTGCAACGCCAAACATTGTTGCTGGGATGCCTTCGGTAAATATCTTCTTTTGATACTCTTTGGCGGCAGGATGGTTATTCGGTTCGAGTAAAAGCTCGGTACCGTCTTGTTCATCGGGAGAAACAAGCGTTATCCACCTAAATTCTCCTACGGGAACATCATGCTTTTTTACAAAGCCCAGCATTTCTGTATAAAATTCCAATGCCTTGTCTTGATCTTGAACGAATATACTAGTAACAATGATTTTCATAATGTTTTTGCCTCCTTTGGTATTTGCGACGTCGGTGCTCTGCTAACAATCTGGCTCCAATCAGACAAACCCATACATTCGACAGAAGTTTTTAAATAAAATTAGTCTATCCATCCTTCTAGCAAATTTTTAAGTGGTTCGTTGTTATACTCCTTTCCTCTTCCCCCAAGGCTTGAAATAGGAAATCGCAACTATAAATAATAGCGTGGTAAAGCTGATCGCAAGACCGACAAACAGCATCTGGCGGTTTTGCAGGTAGAGCGGATTGTCCAACGGTTGCACATTTGCCGAAAAAATAGCCTCAAAACGATCATGCAGCCAGACTCTCATCAAGGTAGCTCCGAACAATACGGTGGCAACATTTAATACCAGCTTGGTCAAAATCCAATAGTATTTCGTTAATCCCCAATGGGTTCTCACGGACAACCATACCCCGGTAACTAATGTGCCGAGGCCTCCGGGAATGAGGAAAAACCAGTCAAACAACTGAATGAACAAGTGAACCGCATATATCAATCCCGCATCCGTGGTAAATGTCGTATACAACACAAGAACGAGCGTGCCGAACAATCCGCTAAAATAAATTAATACGAAGAAGATGTGAATAATAAGCCAAATGGTCTTCTGTTTCTGATTCAGTTTCTTGGCGATCTTGCCTCCTAACCATCCCGGAATGAGTATTAGAATCAAGACGAGCGTCAGGGTACCGAGGAAAACTCCCATTTCAAAACTCATCCTGCAACCTCCTTGGAATCAGACTGGCCGCAATGACGCCAAACTTGTTTTTCGACTTGGTCATCGCTTCACTCCTCCACTTGGGCGACGCGGGACTCCGCATTCGCCGATTGTTTCCGTTTTTCCGGAAACGACCAGATTGTTTTTTTCAAGTTTCATAGTGCTTCCTCCTTAATTTGTGTGGGCTCATTCGAAAGACAAGCGTCATTTTTTTTGATAAAATCTGAATGGAATTGTCATTTATCTTGTCCTATAATTATCTTATCTCGCGAGATAAGATAATTATATATGGAGGTTTTTTACATGTCAAGCAATCCAGCTAGGGAAGATCTTTTTCATGCGCTCAACGACGCCTTGCGGGAATTCAGCACCGACACGATAGTATTTCATCAGGCCATTGCCGATAAGCTCGGACTTAATCCAACCGATCATAAATGCTTGGACATGATCCTTCGAAACTCCCCAATGACTGCGGGCAGATTATCGGAACTAACGGGTTTTACTACGGGAACCGTCACGGGGGTTTTGGATCGTCTGGAGGAAGCGGGTTATATTTACCGGGACAAGGATCCGAATGATCGCCGCAAAGTCATTATCCATGTTCGGAAGGACAAGGCAGAAAGAGAAATTTACCCATTGTTTCAATCGTTGGGTACGGCAATTAACACTCACTTGCATGACTATTCCGAGAAAGAAGTCCTATTTTTGCTGGACTTTCTTGCCAAATGCCGATCAATGATGGAAGAAGCGAGGAAACAATTGTAGAGGACGATTGATGGCCGCAGTCGATCTGATGGTCTCATGCTAGCGGGGGGCAATGGCTTTTCATACTTACTCCATATCTTTGTAATCTTTATCCGGTGCAGTAAAAAATATCGCAAACAAGCCGCATTCCTGTATGAATAGGAATACGGCTTGATTCATTTAATCTTTCCTTGAAAGAAAGCATTAAATATCAAGTTTACGGGTTGCCATCATTTTCTTAGAATATGGTTGATTCGCCATAATCGCTGATGGACTCAGGACTTGTATTGATCGTCGCTGACTTTTTCCATCCAATCGACCGTCTTGCCGTCAAGACGTTCCTGAATGGCAATGTGCGTCATAGCTGTGGTTGGAGAAGCACCATGCCAATGTTTTTCACCCGGTGGGAACCAGACCACGTCACCAGGACGAATTTCCTCTATCGGACCTCCCCAGCGTTGGACCCATCCACTGCCCGCAGTTACAATCAAAGTCTGACCTAGTGGATGAGTATGCCACGCAGTCCGTGCACCAGGCTCGAACGTAACGCTGGCTCCAACTACACGTGCAGGATCGCTTGCTTCAAACAAAGGATCGATACGAACCGTGCCGGTAAAATATTCAGATGGTCCTTTGCCGGAAGGTTGTGATCCGATTCTTTTGATTTCCATTTCTCAATTACCTCCATTTGCGTTTTTCCGGGTTTTACCAGACCCATATGCTTACCAATCGATTTGTTTTTCACCTCTAAAGAATCCCCCGTTAGGTCCTTCAGGTCCAATCGACGCTAGCCAAAGGATAGACTCCGCAGCTTTTTTTGGAGTTCTTGGTGCGGATGGTCCACCCATATCTGTACTTACCCATCCTGGATCGACCGCATTTATTTTGATATCACCATTGATTTCTGCAGCTACTAGTCGTGTCAATCCATTCAGGGCAAGTTTAGACAACTTATAAGCGGCTGACCCTTGATTTGACATTTCGCTCATCGCTCCATATTCTGAGGAAATATTAATAATTCTCCCATAGCCTTGTTTTTGCATGAGGGGAATAAAGAAACGGATCACATGGTAAACGCCGAAGAAATTAGTTGCCATCGTTTCTTCTAAAATAGATGGTTCCATATTCAATAACTTTTCATTATCATCTAAATACACGCCAGCATTATTAATCAATACGTCCAATTTCCCATACTCTTCATTTACTTTCATTGCAGCTTGACGAATGCTTTCTTGATTGTCTACATCCATCACCACAAACGAAACGTCCAGATTTGACCCCTCAAGTTTTTGCGCAGCTGCATGCCCCTTCTCAGGATCCCGACTTGTCAAAATGACTTTATACCCATTCATGGCCAATTGTTTGGCTAGCTCAAGACCAATTCCTCGATTCCCTCCGGTGACAAGCGCAACTTTTATATTCTTGGACATCTATATCCTCCATTCTTCGGCTAGTAATCTGGAATGAGGCAGAGTTCCACTATGGAAAGAGACACACCGTGTTGGCGTGCCCCATAATATTCTGCAAGGATTACACGTTATTCATTCTCCATCGTGCTGATGTCGATCACAAATCGATACCTGACGTCTGAAGCTAGTACGCGCTCCCAAGCTTCATCAATCTGGTTGGCGGAAATAATCTCGATCTCAGGGGTAATGCGGTGCTCTGCACAAAAGTCCAGCATCTCCTGCGTTTCGCGAATCCCACCGATCATTGATCCAGCAAACGACCGACGATGACCGATAAGAGACATTACATGAACCGACAACGGCTCCGCTGGCGCACCGACATTGACGAGTGTGCCGTCCAGCGCCAGCAAGGAAAGGTAGGCACTCACATCGATCTTTGCGCTCACTGTATTCACGATTAGGTCGAATGTACCCGCCAGTTTCTTAAACGTCTCTGGATCGCTCGTGGCATAATAATGGTCCGCGCCAAGCCGCAAACCGTCTTCTTTCTTCTTCAATGATTGTGACAAAACCGTAACCTCTGCCCCCATGGCATGAGAGATTTTCACAGCCATGTGCCCAAGCCCGCCAAGTCCAACAACAGCTACCTTCTTACCAGGAGCAGCCCCCCAATGGCGCAGCGGCGAGTACGTTGTGATACCGGCACACAGCAGCGGTGCGGCGACATCGAGTTCAATACTATCAGGAATTCTAACCACGAAGTCTTCCGTTACGACGATGTGGGTAGAATAACCCCCCTGCGTATAATGCCCGTATCGGTCGATGGCTCCATAAGTACCTGTCATTCCATCCAGGCAATACTGCTCCTCACCCTTATGGCAATTCACGCATTCCCCGCAGGAGTCAACCATGCACCCTACCCCGACCCGATCGCCGATGGCATACTTGGTGACTTCCGAACCAACCTGGGTGACAATTCCGGCGATCTCGTGCCCTGGAACAAGAGGATAGTTTACCGGTCCCCACTCCCCACGAGCGGTATGGATATCAGAGTGGCAAATTCCAGCGTATTTAATCTCAATGAGGACATCATGTGGTTGGAGATTCCTGCGTTCGATCGAAGTCAGTTTGAACGGACCTTCCGGACTGAATACAGCACGTGCATTAGCATTAATCATTTCATAACCTCCTGGAATCTATGAATGATGGGTTAACCGTATTTGATAGACGAAGACCATTTTTTATCCTGAAAGTTGTCGGATGGGAGTAATCATTAATGAAAGTAATCCCACCAATACAACGTAGTGAGTACCCATATCTGGTATAAATAACCCACCTACTGCCGCACCAAAGGGGCTGTATTATCGTCAAATCCAATAGGTGCTCCTCGATAGGGGTAACATCACCTGGTGAAGTTGATTTATCACCTCCTGTTATTGTCGTCGAAGCTGAATTTGAAATCCCCAACTTCTCGTATATAATACACATTAGTGTATTAAGAAACATATATGTATTATCCTCATTCGAAGTTTGGTCTTCAATAACCAAATTGTTAGAATTCGTGAATTAGTACACACTCCAACGAGAAATGTGTATTTATTATACAGAAAGCGGGGTTTCCAAATGTCGAAAGTGGATCGACGAATAATCAAAACGCAAGAAGCGATAAAAAAAGCGGTTATTGAATTGATGGCTGAAAAAAGTTTCGATCAAATTACGATACAAGACATCTCCGATAAAGCAGATGTTAGCCGAAAAACCATCTACCTTCATTACGTAGATAAATTCGACCTATTGGATAAGCTCATGGAAGAATATATAAACAACCTGCGAAAACTCAGTGAAACAATATGTGAAATGGAGTGGAGACCGGCAACTCAGAGCTGCTTTGAATACTTGGAAAGTAATTATCCATTTTTTTCGACAATGTTAGCAAATAAAGGCGCACCGTATTTTCGCACTCGATTCCTGGAGTATCAAATCGAAGCGTTCAAGAATGAACTCCGCAAAACACATACAAGAATTAACGAGGTCAGTGAAGAGGTTATCGTTCATTTTGTTGCATCGGCTTACGTAGGGGTAGTGGAATGGTGGATAGCAAATGGAATGCCATATCCACCTCATGTCATGGCAGATCAAGTGGGGACGTTGTTTGAAGTCATTTATAATTAGAATCGATTGTTAATTGGATATTGAATCTAACGGCAAACTGCTTGAACTGTCAATGACCTTTAGGAAGATGCCATCTTGGCATGTGAGATCGCTCCTCCCAGCATTTTTTACTTTCTTTCACCATTTTGACTGTGCCTTTCATCCTCTGCTAGCACTTCCCACATAAATGGTATAACTGTTTGTCAACGCAAAAGAGGCAGCTGACCAAGAGGATCGGCTGCCTTAGTGTCCTTATTCACTTACGTCCCCCGATAGCGGACCATGTTCCTTAGTGCCTGTCAATGTGGAAGGATATCCCACTTTTTTTAATATAACCTGATCATATCTGTTGCGTTAATTAACTGATCTTGCCACTACATTAGAGAAAATCAAGAAGTTTCTGATCTTAGGCGCTTTATATCTTGTCTAGGTGGAAAGCCAAACATTCGGAAATACTCACGGCTGAATTGCGACGGACTCTCATAGCCACCCGAAATGCCACAGCAGTCGCATCTGCTGATTCGATTAATATTAAGCGACGGGCTTCCTGAAGTCTCAATTGTTTTTGGAACTGAATAGGGCTCTATTTTCGATAGACCACTGGCAGGTTCTGTTAACGTAAAAAATAGCCGAAAAATAATACGTTCATTTAACAACTAGCTGTTGAATGAAGGAGCAGATGCACTTAGTCGATCTGCTCCTGTTTCGTTTGCGGAATCTAGGTATGTATTAAGCAAATTTGCCAGTTAGCGTAGGAATTAAAAATGGCTGCCGAAGCACCCGCATTTCCACTAACGATCCCCGTTACTTGGACATAAAAGGAGTAGTAGAACATCACTTCGCTGCGACGGCTTCGATTTCAACGAGCAAATCCGGTGAAGCGAGTGCTTTGACAATAACTAACGTCGTCGCCGGGGGAGGGGTAGGCAAGAACCCTGCACCAGCCTCCATGAAGGCACCGAGCAGATTTTCATCCGTTAAATAGATTGTGGATTTTACGATATCGTTTGCATCCATTTCTGCACCGGCAAGGACTTTATATAAATTGTTGATCGCCAACTCCGTTTGTTGCCGAATATCTTTGCCGGGAATTCCATCCGGACCTACACCTACTTGACCTGAGATGAACAGCATACGTTGGAAAGACGTAACCTCAACTCCGTGGTGATAAATGTCTGAGGAAACCATTCCTGGAGGGTTGAATTTTCTTAGCACCATTCTATCTCCCTTGTTATTCTGTATTTTTCATACTCTATCCTAGTCGTACTCAAACTCATAAGCGTACTTTAGATTTTCCTTACGGGGAACCATAGTTCAACGGAATGAAGCCCAGCTCTTTCGCCGTAAACTTCTAATTCCATTCCATCCACCTGCTCATAGCCTGACGTTGGGAGCCATTCCGTATAAAATCGTCGATACAACGTCTCAATGGTTCCACCGAACGCATCCCAAGGAATTGGTTCCGAAGGGAAGATAGCCCATGTTTGTGCGGGGATTGTTATGGTAGAATATCCATTCGGGTTACTGTTTTCGCTCTTAAAGGCACACAGCATATACGGGAACGTATCATTTCCTGTATTTTTGTAACTGCAAATCGCATGTACTTTGTATGAATCTTGGCTAACAAAACGGGGCAAGTCGCCGACATTAGCAGCAAGTCTCTCTACTTCGCCATTGGCGTGGCATTGTTGCCAGAATTGTGCCGGCGTGTTCGGTGTATCACCGCCTCCATCGCTACGAAAAACTCGTTCTATCCCGAATAGCTCGAATGATTCCTTCGTCTCAATACGATAATTCATCGCATCGACTCCTTTGATCGTAATCAGGAAGGAGAGGCGCGGATAGGCTTTAAGAGCAATTCCGTCTTGGCGAGCCATTGCCGGCGTGACCCCATGAAGCGATTGAAAAGCTCGCGCGAAAGAAACCGGGGATTCGTAGCCGTATTTCAAGGCAATATCGATCACTCTAGCCGCCTCGCTATTCTGTAATTCGAGTGCGGCAAGGGTAAGCTTTCGGCGCCGAATATACTCCGCCAGTGTTACATTGGTAATGAAGGAAAACATCCTTTGGAACTGATGAGACGAACAGCAAGCTCTACGTGCAACTTCACTCAGTTCAATCTCCCCAGCCAAGTTCAATTCGATATAGTCCATCGCCCTGTTCATCCGCTCAAGCCAATCCATCTAATTCCCTCCTCTCGACCAAAGTATAAAATACCGACAATTTCGCATCGCAACTATTTGTGCACAACTAAGTTGCGTATTCATGGACAGTTTAGAAGAAAAACTTGCTGTTACTTAGATGCGGTTCTCCTCTCCAACCCCTGACTTTGATTTCTCATTCCCATTTTATCAGAGCAATAGTCCACGAATCTGCCCTTCTGTTCACCCCCATCCTTTCAGTGTTTCAATCTATTGGTTCTCCTTTCACTTGAATGCAAAGTTTACCTAAATAATGATTATTGAGGGCGAAATGCGCATTGCGAGCATCCTCTAATAAGAAGGTTTGACTAACATGTACCTTTAGATTCTTTGCGATGATATGATTATTTAGTCTATTTATAATCTCCGTATCAGGGTCCCCGTTATATCCCAAAGACTTAATCTCGTCAGGAATATCCAATAATGGATATATCCCGTTTGGGTATGCCAATCGCCCCTCCGTTCGAATGCTTTTAACTGCTTCATTTGCAGTTGCTCCCCCAGCCATAAAGAGCGCGGCATCAATTCCCTCCGGAGCGAACTCGTTAGCTGCGCATGCAATGTCAACATTTCGACCGTCGACGACAGCATCACAACCTAGCTTTTTACATAACTCCACTCCGTCCTCTCCTGATGCAACCGCGAATACTCTAGCCCCCATCGCCTTGGCAAGTTGTACGGCCATATGACCTACCCCACCGCTTGCGCCAAAGATCATGATTGATTCGCCCTTTTTCAGTTTCAATATATCCTCAAGTCCGCGCAGTGCGGTGATTCCAACTCCAGAGATCACTGCAGCTTCTTTGAGTGTCACCTGATTGGGAACTCTTGCCACATACTTGGAGTCAACCGAAACATATTCTGCATAAAAACCTCCTTTAGGATTCAGAAAACCTGCAGCATACACTTTGTCCCCAATTTGAAGGCCGCTCACTTGTGTTCCGAGAGCTGCAACAATACCTGCTCCTTCAGAACCTAATACATAGGGAAAGTTTGCTGGTATACCGAGCATTTTTGCGTACCCGCCTTCACGTTCAAAGATATCCCACTCTCCCACACCTGCATATTCAACTTGAATAAGCACATCATGGGGTCCAATCTCGGGAACATCGATACCTTGTATTACGAGTTCTTCAGGACCTCCAAACCGATTAATGACAGCAGCTTTCATGCTATTTTTGCTATTTTTCATTGCACCCTCCCAAAAAGAAATGTCGTTTGTTTCTCTTGTCTGCTTGTAATCATTAGAGTAAGTTAAAACCAAGACAATTTTTGTCATGTTTTTGCAAGGAGTGTAATCATGTCAAAAACAACGGTATTGTTTGATTTATTGATGTATGTCAATACGAAGCGCCGCTTTACAGCTCAGGAGGTAGCCAATGAATTCAATATTTCAGTCAGGACGGCACATCGATATCTTTTGGAGCTATCCGAAATGGGTGTGCCGCTCTATACAGAGCCAGGAAGAAATGGTGGTTATCGAGTACTGAGCAACCGATTACTACCGCCTATTATTTTTAATGAAAATGAGGCATTCTCAATATTCTTTGCTTTTCAATCACTCAAATATTATCAATCACTGCCCTTTGACATTGATATTAAGTCTGTTTCCAGGAAGCTGTATGCAAGCCTCCCCTTAGATACGAGGAAAAAAATAGACCGCCTTCAATCTGTTTTATCATTTTGGAATAAAAAAATAAGCCTTCCAACACCTTATCTACACGATGTAATGGAGGCTGCAGTTGAAAATAAAGTAGTAACAATTGAATATATGTCTACATCTAAGAATACCACGAAGGAAATATCCCCCATCGGTATCTATGGGCATAATGGCTTCTGGTACATGCCAGCTTTTGACTTAGCCCTTAATGAAGTGCGACTTTTTCGGATGGATCGAATACTATCCTTGGAAATGAAAGAACAAACGCTTGATGCTCAGGAGAATATGAGCGATTGGCTGGAGCGCTTCCAGACACAAACACCAGAAGTTCCAATACGATTATATGTAGAACTGACCAGGGAAGGCATTCGCCAATGCCGTAGTCAACCATGGCTGGAACCATATATCGTGACAGTAAATCAAGAACAGGGTTATATTGAAACAGAAATCGATAGAAGTGAAATAGCCTATGTTTCCCATTACTTTTTTCAATTAGGAACGGCCGCAAAAGTAATTGAGCCAAGAGAAATCATAGAAAAAATATATATACAATCACAAGCTATCATGCAGCAATATTCAGATCTCCGCTAATTCACCTTACATTGGGGTGATACTGGCGAGGAAAGCCGGCTGACTCAGGCAAGCCAAGCCGGCTATCTTGCTGGCAGATCCGCTATTCCTACTTTATCACGAGGGGCATCATTAAGATCATTGAGCAGCAGCAGTGCCTGCCCCGATACGTATTATGCGGTCAGCCAGTTTTTACGGGTTGACCGTTTTTATATGATTCTGCTACTACTCCCCTACTCATATGGAGTTTGTAAGAGCACATAATTGAGTTTGACAGGTATTGGATGAAAGCTGTATATTGGAATATCAATTGTCCCCTAGTACCTATTAGTCTTTCTTTCCACAACTCATTGAGGAGGAGTCATCTTATGGAAATGTCAATTACTAGAGGATTAGCAGAATTGAAATTACTTGATAAACGAATACAAAAAGGTATCAACGAAACAACCTTTATGGCTACTGCTATTGGTCATAAACCCGTACCGGGCTTTACATCTACGAAGGAATATGAGCAAACTACTGAAAAAAACTACTACTCGGTAGTTGATTTGATAAAACGAAGACAAACAATCAAGTCACTTATTGTTGAGTCTAATGCAAAAACGATGGTTACTGTAAGCGGTAAGAAGATGACCGTTGCAGAAGCGATTGAGAGAAAAACCTCTATTCAATACGAGAAGATATTGTTAGAAAAAATGAGAAGAGATTACAACCATGCCGTGAATGAGGTTGAGTCGAAAAATGAGGAAGTGCAGCTTCGATTAGATCGATTACTCGAAGCGAATTTTAGCAAAGATTCGAAAGTTAAGGATACTGAAATGGAGGCAATCTCCAAACCGTTTAAAGAGCAAAATGAGGCAAAATTGGTTGATCCGTTGAAGTTAAAAGAAAAAATTGATACGCTAAGTAAAGAAATTGACGAGTTTGAAAGTGAAGTTGATTTCATCTTAAGCGAATCAAACACGATTACAAAGATTCATCTTACAGACTAAAATCATTTTTGCTAATCATTTGAACAGCTGATAAACTAGAGTCCCTTGCCTGGTGGGTTAACCAGGCATCAACCTAATGGTGCTAAGTTCAAATTGAATAAAAGCTCAAAGGTTAACGTTCAAGCTTCAAGGATCAAGGATCAACGTTCTTTCTGTTCAAAGATCAGGGCTTAGGTTTTAGATTTCGATCAAATCTTGGAGTAATGGTTATCAAGTATACTCTATTGACTTTTCAGCAACCACCAAGCTAAATGGTTGGCAAACAACGATAATAAAAGTAGAGATATGTTGAGATTTTACCCTCGGCAATCTCTACTTTTTATTTTTAAAGAGATAGAAATCATCCGATTCCGGGAGTCTCAAACGCCTCCTGCACCATCGAGTCCGTTAGCTTGGCTTATTTTTGTAACAACGATTCAATATCTGACTCTATTTCATACGGTTCCATCGTTGTTTCATATCTTCCGTAAACATGACCGTTACGCCCGATCAAAAACTTGGAAAATTCCACTTAATCCCAAGCTAGCTGATCGCATGAAAGAGAGGGCTTCTCGGTGATCTCAGAAAACACGGAATGTACCGCTTCATCCTTTCAAATCCCTCCTTATTTGAGCCAGCTTCCGATAGATCTCCACGATTTCATCGATCCTCATTCGGACAAGCCCGCTGGAAGAAGGCGCAACGAACTCGATCACCCCCGGAACCACAGGTGTTTCTTGCACACCCCAAGGCACCCCTTTTGTACCACTGTACTCTTCGTACACGCCTTTCCCCACAAAACAAACGATCTTCGGTCGGTACTTTTCTATTTTGGCGATCAACTGCTCCCGCCCTGCACGATACTCCTCCTTGGTGATCTCCGCTGCATTTCGCGTAGGCCGCTCCACGATGTTGGTAAAACCTAGCCCCAAGGCCAGCAGATCCTGATCCTCGGTCGTATGATAAAGCCGCGGAGTGATCCCCGCCTGATCGAGGATTTTCCAGAAACGGTTATGCGGGTTGGCGTAATGATGTCCCGTCTCGCCCGACTTCAAGCTGGGATTGAACCCGACAAATAAAATATCCAGGTTGTATGCAAGATGATCTGGGATTGGTTTCACGTTCAAGCACCCGCACCATTCGTCATAGTTTTCTTTTGGTATAAGGAGACCTGAAATGCTGCGGTCATCCCTACGTTTTTTCATACAGCCGATTGGCATTTGTTAAAGCTATTTCCCTTTGCTTGGAATTTACCTCCATCCTAACATCGCTTGCTGCCGCTATCAATATTTGGAAGCGGGAAGCCCGAGTACCTTTTTTCCCTCCATTATGGTAAGGTTTGGTAGTCAGTACCTCCAGACAGAAGGAAAGGAAATGGACACATGCAAGTAGCACCTGTAACTGGTACAGAACGAATCGTTACCTTGGACATCATTCGCGGATTTGCTCTCTTCGGTATTTTTTTGGTTAATATGCCTACTTTTCATTCACCCGAATTTATCAGGCAAATGTACGGATTGCCCGAGACGCTTTCTCCGATTGACGAAGGGGTACGGTTGTTTTTCGATATGTTTGTGCAGACCAAGTTTTATACGATGTTTTCGTTTTTATTCGGTCTCGGCTTTTATATCTTCATGACCCGCGCCGAACAGAGAGGAATGAATGTCAGCAGGCTTTTTTCCCGCCGGCTCTTAGGTCTACTCCTCTTTGGGCTTCTCCACCTCATCTTCCTGTGGTACGGCGATATATTGCACGCCTATGCGCTCATGGGCTTTCTCTTGCTCTTGTTTTACAAGCGAAAAAATGCGACAGTGATCGGCTGGGCCATAGGCCTGACTATATGGTATGCCCTCTTGCTTGGTACGCAGTTGCTGCTGCCTGCCACGCTTTTGCTCGAGGAGCAGGCTATCGGACAGGAAAAGCTGGCGGAAGCGCGGTGGATCTATCAACATGCTCCCTATGGGGAGTGGCTGTCCTATCGCTTGCAAGAAGAGATCCCTTACGTCATCGGAAATGTATTTGCTATGATCCTTGTCTTGCTTCCGCTGTTTCTGATTGGCTTATATACGGCAAGACAAGGCATACTTCACGAGCCTGAAAAGCATAGAAAGCTGTTGATCCGAGTCATGTGGATTACGTTGTTAGCCAGTCTGCCTTTGCTCATATGCATCGTGCTGCTGCAGATGGAGGTCCTGTCATTCGGTCCTTTTCAAGGAATCATCCGGCAGTTGTTCGTTACCGCAAGCGGTCTGACCCTATGTTTCTTTTACATTTCGTCCCTGACTCTGCTTGTCCAAAAACCCGCCTGGCAAAAGCGACTGCGCCCCCTTGGTTATGTCGGGCAGATGGCGTTGACCAATTATTTAATGCAGACCATACTCTCCCTGCTGATCATTGAAGTCTTTGACCTATACGGTCGGATGGGGCTGGCGGCAGGCTTACTGCTTTGTCTGCTCATATTTGCCCTACAAGTGCTCGTTAGCTCTTTTTGGTTGAAAAGGTTTCGGTTTGGGCCGTTTGAATGGCTGTGGCGCACGATGACCTATGGATATGTCCAGCCCCTCAAGGGGGAATAGATGGGGAAAATTAGAAAACTTGGCTTCGCCAAGCCCTTGGCGGGGCCTTAGTTGCACTTATGTAGATAAGAATTTTTATAGATTCTTATCTACCAAAAAAGCGCTAAGCCTACTCTTTTCCTGAAGGCTTAGCGTTTTTTCATTCAGAGGGACTCTTGCAATTCAGATGGCTCGGCTTGTTGAGACAAGGCGAGGTTTTTTTCCTCATTTGCAGTGACGATTCCTTTACTAATCAGGACAACCATCCGGATGTACATCATATTCAGAAAAATATCGAATCCAAAGGCTACGATTTCCAAAACCGCCAAACGATCGTCGCTTCTGATGATGATCCGATTAAGGACATTCGACAGTAAAAACGGAAAATAGTAATAGGGAATCATCGACTTTAGCTTCCAACCTTGGCGTCGCAATTCTTTACTTTCTCGCTCGATAAGAAAATGTGCCATATCGCGATAAATCGTCCATAACCCAATAAGATTGTAGATCGGGATCAAAATACGGGCGAGTGCAGCCCCAGGTGTGACCGGATAGCTGTCCGATATTTGTTTAAAATCTCGATGCACACGGAAAATCCAGATAAAGAACAATACGAACGTTACGATCAAAAAGAAAATACTAAGAATGCTGAACCCGATATCCAAGGTTTCCACGTAATCCTGATACCATTCCAAATCAATGGCATAGGCAAGACTGCATAAACCTAGCAAGAATGAAAACACAATTCCAACCATTAATAAAATAAATAAAAATTTCCCTGTTCCAATCGATTTTGCAGTCATTGGATTCTCCTTACTATTCATGATTACTCTGCGGCAACGTTTCCAGAAAGGCCAGCGCTTCATCCAACGAGTCCACAGGTACGAGTTTGACTCGCAGCTGGTTCTCCTTCACATATTGCTCCGCCTCTTCCTGATTGCTCATCCCCACATCTGGGTAGTCGTCCTTGTCCTTCGGAATAAAAAAATAATCGACATCATTTCTTTCGGCCGTCTCCAGTTTCTCTCTTACGGACGCGATCGAGCCGACTGATCTGTCCTGTTGAATGGTACCCGTGCCTGCGATTCGGTATTTTCCATCCTGCGAGAAATCTAACTTTCTCTCTTCTTCAACCAATCCGATGGCAATCATCAAGCCAAAAGAGCTTCCCTGGTACTTGGCTGCTTTCTCCTCAATTTCTGCAAGCTTGGCTTCAAAGGCATTCGACTCTTCCGAAGCGTACCCAGACACCTCTATGGCATTTGCTATTCCCCATTCCTTGATGGCAGTCCCGACTTCCTCCTCGATTTCTTCTGCTCTTGCTGCCTCCGCTTGACTAACTGGTTGGAAATGTACACCTCCCTCAGCTAACCTGCCCCAGACAAGGATTTTTTCCAAATAATTTTTGGTGGTCCCTCCATAAATGTAGGTGATGTTTACATGACCATCAATCCCCAACTCCGTTACCTCCACGATTTCTCCGGGCGCTGAAAACTCCTCGTAATGAGGGAGCATGAGAAAAGCTGTCAGGAATATCGGCACCCCTAGTAAGAAAAGAACAATCCATTTTTCTTTTTTCGTTAAATCAATAACCCCACCTTGTGTTCACTCGCCCTTCACTTATTTCTTTTTTAAGGAAAAAAACCCAATTTCCATTATATAACATAGCCGTTTTGATTTCTTGTTTTTTCCAGTCTATCAAATCGCGCTAGCTCCCTTTTCCCAAAAACCTTCCTGCTCAGATTCCCAGCTTTTTCATGATCGGCTCCTCATGACGGTGGGATCGTTGGGTTGTTACAGTTAACCTGACAAAACCAACCACATGAAAAAAGAGGTGTATTTCCTTGAGCGTGATTACCTTGGAAACATTAAACGAGTTCATCGAAAAACAGCGGGGAGAAATGCTGGAGCGCAATTCCTTTTACGATCGTTTGCCAGCCATGAAGACACCGCAGGATTTTGGGTGGTGCAACAGCCTGTACCACCTGTCCAAAGAGTTTGCCAACCTCCTCAAGCTGCGCTACGAGCATTTTCAGGATGTTCCTCATGAGGTGTTTATCTCTCACTACGAGGAAGAGAAGGATCATGCGGAAATGCTCCGCAAATGGATGCTCGACAACGGCTTGGACGATCCCGAAAATCACTTACCTACGCCTGAGACCGATGCCTTCATTTCCTTGCAATATCGGGCCAGCGTAGGCTTTGATCAGAACTTTTCCTTGATCTCCATTAACAGCGTCGGGGAAGGAACCGCCTTTGATTTTTATTACCAGGTCCATCGCCATTTGCAAAAGCAAGCAGGCTTCGCTTCCACGGATTATTGGGCGGTGCATTGTGAAGCGGATGAAGAGCACAGCAATGTCTTCCATTTGCTCTCCGAGATGACTCCGGAAGAGATTGAGAAAGCCAGACACTATGCGGAATACACATTTTCTGTCGTCAATGAGATGATTGAGAGCTGGAAGTAAGAAGAACTTTACCTATCGAAGAAGTTGTCGAGTCCTTCTTTAGCGGAAGTTTTTCATGCTGTATCAGGTTGATTAGTCGTGAAAATTATACTTTCTGATACAGTAAGAAAAAGAGGCTGAAGACACCCGGGGTGTGCTCAGCTTCTTTTTCTTTTTCACGAGATTGGTGATCTTCAAGATGCCTTAATCCAAATAAGGCTGCAAAGAACGTAACGATTGTTCAATCGCCCGATCTGGCTCCACCACATACTGCATGGAAGTAAACTCAAGCGTCAACGCACCGGTATAGCCGTACCGTTCCAACGTATTGATATACCGCTCCACGGGCAATGTCCCATCTCCCCAAGCCAGATGACCACCCGGATTGCCGTCAATAAAATGAATATGGATCAGCTCTTCCTTGAGTTGTTCAAAGTACGCATCCATTTCTTCCCCGATCATGGCCAGCGGAATGGTGTCGAACATCCCTTTCAGTGCAGGAGAATTGACCTCCGCAATCATCCTCAACAGGGTAGGAAGATCCGTCACGAGATTCGACTCGACTTTTGACAGCGGCTCCAGGGCTAGCAGGATTCCTCGCTTTTCTGCCTCCATTGCCAGCAGCTGCAAAGATTCTCTTGCCCGCTTCCATGCTTCCTCGCTATTTTCATTGCGATATCCCCAGCCCGCTGTCACCAGCAGCATCGGTGCTCCAAGCTCAGAGCTCGCTTCCAGCGACTTGCGGAAATAGCGCAGGCTTCGCTGGCGGATCTCGTCTTCTTTGGCGGCCAGATTGATCGGATACATGCACTGCTCCGGCGTAAAGCAGACTACACGCAAACCCCGCTGATCGATTTCTCGTTTGATCCCCCCGATTTCGGAAAGGGACAGATCCTCTACGTACAAATGAGGCGCAGCTCCCCATAGTTCAATATTTTCAAATTGAAAACGCACCATGTCATCCAAGAAGGTTTCCAGCGGATAATGCAGATAATGAAAATTCATCCCCGTGATCTGGGACCTCGTTATTTTCCTCATCCTTCAAGCCTCCTCCAGGAATTCCTACCGAAAAAAGCAAGGGGAACCCATCATCCCAGCTCCCCTTGCCCGCTTGATTTTTTCCATGCAAATTCTCTCTTAATACGCCACTTTGCCCATGTATCTTCTTGTTTCCAACGGATGATTGCGGGCTTTTGCCAGCGCAGTCGAATAGACACCGAGCACTTTATTCAAGACAAGCGGTGCAATATAGCCCTTAACATCATCCTCAATGCCAGTCAAGTCAAACTCCTTGGCATCAATGACGATCAAATTCTTGCCATATTGCTTAGAGAAATTCAACGCTCTCTCCTCCAGTGGCCGCGTCTCATCCAGTCCAAGGAGGATGACGAATGGAACCTCTTCATCCAAAATTTCAAACGGACCATGGAAATACTCGCCTGCATGTACCGGATGCGAGTGAATCCATTGCATCTCCATCAGGATGCAGATGCCGAACATGTAAGCGGCGCAGTAGTTGGAACCGCTCGCCATCGTGTAAATGATTTTCGCATCCTTATACTGCTCTCCGAACTGCTGGGCACGGTCCGTAAAGATCTCTTTGGCTCTGGCGTACACCGTATCCAGATTATCCAGACTCTTTTGCATCGATTCGAATCGTTTGTTCCCCTCTTTTAGATAGAGAAGACCGGTTGCCAGTTGATACATGATATAGAAATCGGTATTCTTGCCTACCGTTTCATCAAAATAGCTGGCTTTCTCATAACGGATCACATATTCCGATGCTTTTGCAAGCGGGGAATCTTCTCCTTGGGTAAGCGAGATCGTCAAGGCGCCTTTTCCGCGAGCAAAAGCAGCTGCTTCTACGGTCTCCGGTGTTTTGCCCGAGTGAGAGCATAAAATGACCAAAGAGGTATCCCCTAGAGTTGCTGGATTGCGGTGAATAAATTCGTTAGCGTTATATACATCGGAAGTGATTGTTTTTGCTTCACGATCCAAAAGATACTTGCTGGGGTACATCAGGGCGGAAGATCCTCCGCATGCTACAAAAAACACCCGGTCTATCGTACGGTTTTCCATCGCATCCAAAGCTTTTTGCACCTGTGCGTTTTCCAAGCCTTTTACTAACATTTTTTATCCCCTCTCCTTATATCTGATCTGGAATACAACCGAGCCACTCTGTTGAACGGTCCGGCTCTAATCCATCGTCCTTGCATTTGGGCAACCCCCTTTTGGTATATACCAATTCGATGGGACTTTTGTGGTCGAAGCCTATTTTCTGACTCCGCTTCATTCTACGTCCACAAGGATGTTGGGACTGTCCGCTCCGCATCGCCCACGCGGGAAGGGCAAAAAGTAGCTGTCCCTAGGGTGTCTACTCAAGTTTGCCCTTCGGGTCCGCGTGAACAATGCTCCGCTCGGTAGGACTTCGCAGGCTCTCCGCCAGAAAATAGGCTTCTGCTCGTTACTACCCGCTGTAGCGTGTCTACTTAACTCGTAACTATCCTTTTACGCTCCCCGCTGTCAAACCTCGTACAAACTGCCTCTGGAACAAGACAAAAGCAATGATCATCGGCAATGCTGCTATGGTTAAGCCTGCCAATTGTACTCCAAAGTTGGTATTCAGCTGACTCCGCAAATTCATCAGCCCGACCGGAATCGTCCTCAGATTGGTATCCTCTACGAACACCATGGCAAACATGAATTCATTCCAGATAGACATTCCGGTGAGCAAAGCTGCTGAAGCCAAAATCGGTCTGCCCATAGGGAGGATGATATGCAGGTAAATTCTCCATGTATTGCAGCCGTCCATGTAGGCGGACTCCTCCAGCTCGCGTGGTATGGAGAGAAAGTAGGATCTCATCAGGAAAATGGCAAAGGGGAGCTGAAAGGCGACATACGGTACGATAAGCGCCCAGTAGGTGTTGTAGAGGCCGATGGTTTGCAGAATTTTATAGAGAGAAATGAGGCTTACCTGCGGGGCCAGCATCAAACCGCTTAAAATGATGAGCAGCAGCGCGTCGACACCCTTAAAACGGAAACGGCTCAAGCCATAGGCTGCCATTGACCCCAGCAGCAAAATGATCAATACTGAAACCAACGTGACCAGGATACTGTTGAAAAAATACTGACCAATGCCCGCATCCCAAGCCTGTTGATAATTTTGCCACATCCATTGCTTCGGGAGCGACCAGGTATCGAGGAAAAATTCGCTGTTCGTTTTGAGTCCGTTCATGACCAGCCAGAGCAGCGGATACAGAATCCAGAGCGAATACAGGGTGAACCACAGCCAGATCACCGTACGATACACTTTGTCTTGGAGTGTCATCGCTACTCTTACACCTCCTGACCCGACCTGGACCATTTCATCTGCAGCAGGGACAGCGCAAACGTAATGGCAAAGATCACCGTCGCAATCGTGGATGCATAGCCCATCTCGTCATTGCGGAAAGCCGCCCGGTACAGCATCGTGCCAAGCACCTCCGTTGAACGCCCTGGACCTCCGAAGGTCATCACATATATCTCGTCAAATACCTTGAATGCGCCAATCACCGTGATCATGGTGCCAACCAGAATCATTTCTTTGATTTGCGGGATGGTGATCTTCAGAAAGGTTTGGATCCGATTCGCTCCGTCGATCATGGATGCTTCATACAGATCCTCCGGAATTTTGTGCATCGCAATCAGGAACAGCATGACCATATACCCGGTGAATTGCCATTGAGAGACCGCGATGACTGCATAGATGGCCGTCTTGCTGTCACCCAGCCAGGCATGGACCCAATCCTGTTGCCCGATCATCTTCAAGGCACCGTTCACCAAGCCGATATCGGGATTATACAGCAGCTGCCACAACAACCCCACCACCGCGATCGAGATGACAGACGGGATAAAGAAGATCGTGCGAAACAACGGCTGCCATCTGCGAATCAGGCGGTCCTCCAAAATCGCCGCAATCACCAATCCGCCACCAACCTGCACCACGATGGAAATCACCGCATACAGCGAATTGTTTTTCAGTGCGGTATAAAAGACCGGATCTTGGAAAAGCCTGACATAATACTCCCAACCGACAAAGTCTTTCTCCAACGAAAATGCATTCCACCTGAACAGGCTGTAATACACGTTGAGAATC
>DASQNU010000237.1:0-21953 GCA_035644815.1 Bathyarchaeia archaeon
GGAGCGCTGCAGCTGGATGCTGGCTTCTTGCTCGTCCAGCGTAACCAACGGCTGCCCCGCTTTTACCTGATCCCCGATGCTGACGTGGATCTGTTTCACCCGTCCTGATGCTTTCGGAGTGACGCTTACTTGCTGGGTCGCCTCCAGACGCCCGCTGAGAGAAAGCTTGACGCCAAAATCCTCTGTGGCTGCTTTCTTCACCTCAACCGGAACGGCACGTTGGGACATGCCCATTCTTCCGGTCTGACCGGTTTGCTGCGAGGAGCAACCTGCAATCAAACCAAGAACCATAACTGATAAAGCAACCGTCTTGAATTTGCTCAGTCTCAAACTAGCTTCCTCCTTCTCCTTCTATCCCTAGTACTTATTAGTCCAAAAGACACACACTATGAATCCATTAAACCAGTTTTTTCTTTGAAATAAATTTGAGAGTGGACGCCGAGAAAGAAAGCAGGTGAAAAGGCCACCTGCTTTCATCGTTGCATTTACTCTACTACGGTTTTTACTGCGGTATCCCCTTTGTCACGCTTGCTTTCTACCATTTTTTTGATCGTTTCCTCAAGGTTTTCTTTCTTTTGATCCGCTTGCTCTTTCGTCAGCTTGCCTTCTTCCACCGCTTGGTCCAATTGCTCCTCACGCTGGGTTGTCAGCAAATCAATCACGTCCTCTGTGGAAACACCTTGGGCTTCAGCCACCTCAGCGAGGGATTTTCCCGCTTTCAATGCTTCCTGCAATTCGTCTGCGGTCAGATTGAGCAGCTTCAGCAATTCTTCATTATTTTTCAGATGGAATCCGCCACCACCAAAGCCCTTTCCTGGGTGGGTATTTTCGATGAAGGATTTGATCTTTTCAGCGGCATTATCGCTCATTTTATCCGCTTGCTCTTGGGTCAGCTTGCCTGCCTTGACTGCTTCCGCCAGATTTGCCTCCTGCTGTTCAGTCAATAAGTCGATCAATTCGCCTTCATCAACTCCCTGTGCCTCCGTGATGTCAGCCAAAGATTTGCCGGCTTGCAGCTCTTCCTTCAGCTTGTCGGCATCAAGATTGAGCAGCTTCAGAAGATCTTCGTTTTCATCCAGCTTGAAACCGAAGTGAATGATGATTCTGCCTTGAAAGGTATTTTCCACCATGCTAGTGATCTTTTCATTCAGCTTTTCGCTTTGTTCGTCAGCTTGCTCTTGGGTCAGTTTGCCGTCTTTCACTGCTTGGGCCAAGCGTTCTTGCTGCTGCTTCACCAGCAGATCAACCACTTCGTCTTCTGAAGCTCCTTGTGCTTCGATGATTGCTGCCAGCGTTTTTCCTTCTTTCAATTGGGCTTGCAGCTCTTCAGCCGAGAGATTCAGCAGGGCGAGCAAGTCTTCATTATTCGCAAACATGCTTCCCCGCACCATATGTTTTCCTTGGTCCGCTGTTTGCTGAACCTTGGTTGTGTCGGTTTGATCATCGGCTGCCGCGTATGCTGCTCCGAGACTTCCTACACTTAATGCCAACGCCATCGCGCCTACGAGCATTTTCACTTTTTTTGTACTAAACATATCGATCATCCTTTCAGATTTGAATTTGTTTGTCCTAGTCACAGCTTTAGTGTACTTTTGGAATCTTTGTTTTCCCTTTGAGAAGTGTGGAAAACTATTGGAATTGTGATGGAAAAACGAAAAAAGCCTGAAACAGTGGCGTTTTCACCCTGTTCAGGCTTATATGCATGCAAGTTGTTTTTACCGATTGGCATCGATCACTACATAATAGACACAGTCCTCTTCTCCCACATTTTCCATGCGATGAGGCTGATCCATCTCAAAATAAAAGGAATCTCCCGCCTCCAGCCGATAGCTTCTTTGCTCAGCCAGAATGATTTTCAGCGAACCTTCTACCAGATGCAAGTATTCCTTTCCGCCCTGCTTGTGAGCAAGCAGTGGGCCTGTACCTTTGCCAGGCGGTATCGTACACCGAAGAAACTCGATGCCCTTGGAAGGGAAGGCAGGCGAGAGCACTGTCCGCTTATAGCCCGTCGTTTGATCGTAAAGATGGTGGGCCTGTTCCTCCCTGATCAAAATCGCTTCTTTTTCCTCCACCTCGCCGATGAGTTGGCTCACGGTCATCTCCAACGCCTCTGCGATTTGAGAAAGAACCGTAATCGTAGGATTTTTCTCATCCCGCTCCATTTGCGAGAGCATGGAACGGCTCACACCTGATCGTTCGGATAGTTCCAGCAGCGTGTAGCCTTTGGCATCCCGAAAATGCCGCAATCTTATTCCTAAGGAAAACGTCAACCGTCATCACACTCCCGCCTTTTCAGCGCCCCGTTATCAGGCCGCCGTATCTCCGTTCTCCGTCTTTCTCATATTCACCCTCCGTAAATACCAGCGGACACATGCAGTAAAAATCGTCACGATAAAAAGCACCCGGAACAATTGGAATGCCGTAACCATCAGCGGGTCTGAACCCGTTGCCAATGCCGTCAAGCTCATCTCGGCAATACCGCCGGGTGCGGTTGCCAACATGCTGGTAAACAGATGAATGCCGGAGGAGTAAGCAAGCACGACTCCCAACGTGATGCTGAGACCAGATAAAAGCAAAGCGTGAAAGAAACCCGCCACAAACAGCTTTCGATACTGCATCACCTCATCCCTTTTGAATTCGACGCCGATGCTGACGCCGATCGCAATCTGTGCCGCGTTGACAAGCCAATCGGCCATCCCATGGACCCCGCCCGAGAATGCTGGAATGACGGAGAACAGAGCTGCCACAAACAATGGCCCCAGCAAAAAAGCCGCCGGTATCCGAAGCTTGGCCGCCAAAAAGGCTCCGAAAGTAGAAACCACAAGCAAGCCAACGGTCGCCCATAACCCCAGCACTTGATCCCCGCCGCTAACAGCAGAGAGAACCGACTTGTGTGAGAGAAAGGTAACCAGAAAAGGGGTCAGCATCACAATGACGACAATGCGAATGGAATGAAACATGGAAATAATCTGGAGATTTCCTCCCTGGCTCTGGCCGATCGTCACCATTTCCGACAACCCGCCGGGAATATTGCTGAATATAGCTGTCGTCAAATCGACCCGATAGACACGATGAACGATCCACGCATTGAACATGCCAAATATCAACGTAAAAATCGTCGCTACCAGCATCTGGCCGATATGCTGCATCATCGTCTGCCAGATATCCGGTGTAATCCGTAATCCAAGCACAATCCCCACCACAATGAGACCCGCCTTGCGAAAATAACCAGGGATCCACAGCTTGTCAAAGCCAATCAGGATACAGACCACCATCGCCAACAATGGTCCGAGCAGCCAAGGCAGAGGCGAATGAATCGATGAAAAGAGCGCTCCCGCAGCCGATGCAATCAAAAAGGTAAGGAGCAAGCGAATTTCTTTGGGAAAATGAGCAAAACTGGCACGCCATTTCACTAGTTGCTTCAGCTTCATTCCTATACCCTCCGGTAAACCCGTTCTGGACGCCCTACCACGCCATAAACAAGATCAGCCCTCGCCTCTCCTTTAAGGACCAAATACTCCAAATATCTGCGCGAGGTGGATCGGCTCGTCCCAATCTCTTGACTGACCAGCTCGGTGGTCACCTCGCCTGTTTGCTTCAACAAAGTAGCTACCTTATCCAGAGTGATTTTATCGATGCCTTTCACATAGGGAAGGTCCTTTTGCCCTTTCAAGCCCCCCGCTTTCATCAGCATGTCGATCTCTTCCTGACCGATGTGTTCGTTCTCCTCTTTAAACGACTGGAGCTTACTGCGGAACTCCCGATATTGATGCAGCGTCTGCTGAAGTCTTTCGAAGATCAACGGCTTGGTAAGAAAATCAAATACGCCCAAACGAATGGCTTCCACCACCGTATCCACTTCCTTGGCCGCCGTCATCATGATGACATCCGTGTCATAGTGGCGCTCCTTGACGTAGGACAATATCGACAATCCGTTCATATCCGGAAAATAAATATCGAGAAGAATCAAGTCTGGCTGGAGAATATCGAGCTGTTCCTTCGCTTCCTGTTGATTCGTCGCGATTCCAATGACGTGGAAGCCTTTCACTTTTTCTACAAAAAGCCGATTCACCTCGGCAATGCGCAAATCATCTTCAATGATCAGGACGTGGAACGTCTGCTCCTGCTCTGTGAGCTTCATGCTCCGCTTCCCTCCTTCGTGCTGTAGCGTTTTTAGGTATCGCAATGGTAAAAATCGTACCACCAAATGAATTGCGTGTATAGGTTACATAACCGTGTAGTTGCTCCAAGGCTTGCCGTACCAGATACAGGCCGTAGCCGTGATTTTTATGCACTTTGGTAGAAAAGCCGATTTCAAAAATGCGCTCGGCATGCTCGTCAGGAATGCCCGGTCCAAAATCCTCTACCTCGATCAACAGGTCTTCCCCGATATCAGTAAGAAAAACATGGACACGTTTGGCAGTAGCCTCCGGCGATTGTACGGCTTCCATCGCATTATCGATCATATTCCCCAAAATGGTGATCAACAGATACCGATCAATCGCTGCAGGCACATCCCGGAAGCTGCTCTGTGGATCAATCTGCAGCTCGACTTTCAACTCATTGGCGCGATTGAGCTTGCCCAACAAGAGTCCCCCGAGCAACGGGTCCGGAATTTCTTTCATGATCAATCGTGTATGGTTAATATGACCATCGGACTCGTGCGTGATAAAACGAATCGCTTCTTCATAAGATTCCAGCTGAATTAATCCCGATATCAAATGCAGCTTGTTCGAATACTCATGTGTCTGGGCTCTCAATGCATCGGCATACTCCTTGACCTGAGAAAGCTCCTCCGTGACTCGCAGCAGCTCTGTTTTATCCCGCAAGCTGGCTACCGCCCCCATTAATCGATGGTGCTCGTCCGTGACCGGGACCCGATTGGCAACCAGCACTTTTCCCCCGATCAGCAAGTCTTGGTCATACTCGGCCTTTGTCGTTTTCAACACTTCCAGCAGGCGAGAGTTACTAATCAGTTGATCTACTTGCTTTCCTTTAATTTCCTCTTTTTGATTGGACAGCCCCAGCATCTGCAGCGCTGTCTGATTCGCCATGGTAATGACGCCCTTTTCATTGATGGCAAGGATGCCTTCCCGGATCGACTCGAGAATCGCCCGCTTTTCTCGATACAATCGACCTATCTCGGATGGCTCCAGACCAAGGATGGCTTTCTTGACGTTTCGGGCGATTATGACCGTTCCTGCGATCCCCAGGATCAGCGTTCCCATGCCGATGAGCAGGATGCGATTGCGATATGCCTGGATCGTCTTCTGAATGTCCTCGATTAGAAATCCGACTGAGACAACGCCAATCACCTGACCCTCCTCATCAAAGACCGGCGCCTTGCCTCGCAAGGACGGACCTAATGACCCCACTGCTTCCGATATGATGGCATGTCCTTCAAAAACAGCCTGATCATCTCCCCCCTGCATGTACTCGCCGATTCGTTCGGGTATCGGATGGGAAAAACGAATCCGCTCCCGGTTTCCCACTACCACAAATTCTGCTTGGGTCTCCAGCCGGACTTTCTCCGCAATCGGATCGATGATTTTCCACGGCTCTTTTGCAGAAAAGGCCTGTACGATTTCCGGCATCGCTGCTACGGTCTTCGCGACATTCAAAGCCCGCAACCCAATGTCCTGTCGCAAAGAAGCAGCCAGCATGTGTTCAAAGGATAGGCCAAAGATCAGCATGACCAACAGCAGCAAAGAAGTGATCAGCATAATCAGCTTTGTTTGAAAACGCAATGGCCCCACTCCTTTTCCCGAAATTGAGAAAATAGAGGCCCAAATAAAGGCCCCTATCTCGTTTCAACAGTTGTTGTATTTCATATTAGAGGGAGATCACTCCGGTTACAATGGCAATCACAGTCATCACAATTGTGCTGCCAATTGCCCATTTTAACGTAAAGCGTTGATGTTCACCAAAATCAACCCCAGCCATCCCGGTTAACAGATACGTGGATGGAACCAGCGGACTTAACAGATGGACAGTCTGCCCCAATAAAGAGGCGCGGCCAATTTCGGCGGGATCAATTCCGTAGACAGCAGCTGTTTCCGCGATAATCGGCAGAATCCCGAAATAGTATGCGTCATTGGACATGAAAAAGGTAAACGGCATGCTTGTAATGGCGGTAATGACTGGCAGATGCGGACCCCACGCTTCCGGAATCAACCCGACCAGTGAGTGCGCCATCGCATCGACCATTTCCGTTCCAGACAGGATTCCCGTAAAAATACCGGCTGCAAACACCATCGATACGACAGCCAAGGCATTGCCCGCATGAGCAGCAACACGTTCTTTTTGCTCGGCCAGATTCGGATAGTTCAGCATCAACGCAACTGCAAACGCTATCATAAAGAGGATAGGCAGCGGCAACCAACTCATAATCAGACCGACCATCAAGACGATCGTCAACAGCAGATTCGCCCACAGTAAATTCGGACGCTTTGTATCGTTGTCACCTGTTTGTGTTCCTGCTGCGATTTGCGCGGTCACTTCGGAATCAATCTGAATCATCCCGACTCTCGCCCGTTCTCTTTTCCCCAAAATGTATGCCACTGTAATGACCCACGCTGCCGCCCCAATGATCGCCGGGATCAACGGTGTAAACAAGTCGGAGACATCCAGATGCAGAGCGGTCATTGCGCGGGCAGTAGGCCCACCCCAAGGAATGATGTTCATCGCTCCGCTTCCCATCATCGCCACACAGGTAAGCACCAACGGACTCATACCCAAGCGTACATAGAGCGGGAGCATTGCAGAAATCGTTATCATGTAAGTGGTGGTTCCATCCCCGTCCAGCGATACCGCTAACACCAGAATCGCCGTACCGATGACAATCTTTAACGGATCTCCTTTAACCGCTTTCAAAATCTTGGAGACCACCGGATCAAACAAGCCTGCGTCAATCATGATGCCGAAGTACAGAATCGCAAACAACAGCATGATTCCGGTCGGCGCAATATTTTTGACACCTTCCAGCATCATTTTGCCGAGATCGGCTCCGAATCCGCCAATCAAAGCAAACACAACAGGCACAAGAATTAAGGCAATCAGCGCAGAAAGACGCTTCGTCATAATCAGAAACATAAAGACAGCAACCATGATAAAACCGAGTACAGATAACATTATGTCCACCCCAGTCCCGGAAAGAATGCGCTTTCAAAAGTGTTTTCATTATAACAACGTTAAAAATTGAAGAAAATAAAACGGAAATAAAGGAGACTAAGCGAGTTAACCTCATTTTGTTCATTCTGTTCATCCGTTGGCATGGGTACAAAATCTGTCCTTCTCCCGCCTTTTTCCGCGGATACATCAACAAAAAAGAATCCACCCTAAGTAGTGGAAAAAACAATCCCATTACAAAGGCAGGCGGCGATTTCGATGGCAACTGTTCTGTATATTACTGCGCATCCACACGACCACACCCAATCGTATAGTATGGCTGTCGGGAAAGCTTTCATTGAAGCTTATCGAGAGGCCAATCCCGGCGATGAAGTGATTACCCTTGACCTGTACAAAGAAAATATTCCGCATATTGACGCCGATGTGTTCAGCGGCTGGGGAAAACTCCGTTCTGGCAATACATTTGATCAGCTGTCCGAAAAAGAAAAGGAAAAAGTGGGCATTCTCTCCGGCTTAACCGATCAATTCGTCGCTGCTGACAAATACGTGTTTGTCACGCCGCTGTGGAACTTCTCCTTCCCGCCTGTGATGAAAGCTTATATCGATTCGATCTGTACAGCTGGCAAAACATTCAAATATACAGCGGAAGGCCCGGTTGGACTGTTAACCGACAAAAAAGCGTTGCACATCCAGGCACGTGGCGGTGTTTATTCCGAAGGCCCTGCTGCAGCGATGGAAATGGGGCATCGTTACTTGGGCATCATCATGCAGTTCTTTGGGATCCCTTCTTTTGAAGGACTGTTTGTCGAAGGGCATAACCAGTTCCCTGATCGTGCCGAAGCCATCAAGGAAGAAGCGATCGGGCGGGCGAAGGAGCTTGCCAAGAAGTTTTAACCTCTCCGTGATTAATAAAAGAGGCTCCTGCGCGAATGTATCGCCAGAAGCCTCTTTGCTAATTCAATCAAGGGTGATGGAACCCGCTCGCGTTTATTCCTTCGA
Source organism: Bathyarchaeia archaeon (assembly GCA_035644815.1). Taxonomy (GTDB): domain Bacteria; phylum Bacillota; class Bacilli; order Brevibacillales; family Brevibacillaceae; genus Brevibacillus_F. The sequence continues at coordinate 8,128 of DASQNU010000237.1, forward strand.
ACGGAAAAAACTCAGCACACGCTCATTCACATAATCAGACTGTTCCATGGAAAGAACATGACCTGCCTTTTCCACAATTTCTACCTCCGCCTGCGGCAGATGGCGAAGTGCACGCTCCTTTGCTTCTTCGGGATCATACATGACCTCATGCTCGCCAAACAGCACCAGAAGCGGCTGCTGGATTTGTTGCAGTTCTTCATCCGTGCATACATATGGCCATACCCGCGTCCGTTCTTTCACTGAGGCAAGAGCATCCTGCCTTTTAATGCCTGCCCGGAACTGCTGATCAAAAAAAGTCGGCAATTCATATCTGTCCCCGAACAGCCAGCGATTGAAATAGTCAGGACCGTTCGGATCGGTTGCAAGACCATAAGCATACTTGTAAAAGGATTGACGGAACGATACAAACGTCTCTGCTGGGCTCATGATCACGGCCTTTTCTATATACGCAGGTGCATATAGTGCCAGGTTGATGATCAGCTGGCCACCATAGGACAGACCGACCATTTTTGCCTGTTTGATCTCCAGTTGGTCTAGCACCTCTTGCAGCCAGAGGGCATAGTCTTCCCGATTATGGGGAAGCTTCTCCAGCATACTGAAATTTTTATCATCAATGATGTCGATTGCGTAGGTTCGATATTGATTCGAAAATGCCGCAATATTGGGAAACCACATCGCAGAGCTGTACATGGCCCCATGGAGGAGCAGCAAAGGCTCGGCTTTCTCTGGACCGCTTATAAGTACATGCGTCTGCCCAAAGCTTGTGGTGATATAACGGGTTTCATAGGGGACCGGCCACTGAGCGAGACTTGCTTCATACGCATCGCGATAGTCTTGGTGTGTGTCTAAAGTTGGGGAGTAGGTCAATGATGGATTCATCTGAACAACCTCCTTGCCAATTGCTAAAACAGATATCCGCATAAATATAATACAGATATCAATATATGTAAATATATCCTATTCATTTAAGGTTTTTTCATATATAACAGAACTATTAATTTTCATATAACAGACTCTATATTTTGTGTTAAGTTTCTATAAACACAAAAAAGGGAGAAAACCCGTTGCAAGGTTATCCCCCTGATAAGTGATATTGAAAACCTGATTAATGTTACGCTGTTTTACTGGCCATGAACAATTCCAAGCCCTCTCGATTCGGCAAACCGTCATTGTCTCCCGGCGCCATTACCGCAAGAGCGCCAATTGCTGTTCCGCGCTTGACAGCCTCCTGCAGCGGCAATCCCTCCAACAATCCGCTTACCACACCGACCGCAAACCCATCGCCAGCCCCTACGGTATCGACTACTCGTTCCACGCGGAAGCCTTCCGTATAAAAACGCTGCTCACCGGAGCTGGTGTACGCGCCTTTTGCGCCAAGCTTGATCACGACCGTCTTGACCCCGGCAGCATGATAGAAATCAGCAATGTCCTGTTCGTCTTCTTTGCCAGTGAGCAGCCTTCCTTCCTCAATGCCAGGTAAAACGATATCCGCACGACACGCCAGGTCATTAATCACCCGCACCATCTCTTGCTTGTCTGGCCACAAACCCGGTCGCAGATTGGGATCATACGAGATCTGTACCCCTCTGCTCCGTGCCTGCGCCATCAACTCATAAACCATCTCCCGACACCCGATAGACAATGCCGGTGGGATTCCCGTCAGATGGATATGGTCGATTCCGTCCCAGCTCACATCGGCGGTCGTGTGCAGTCCCATATGCGATGCAGCGGAATTTTTGCGTGCGGAGAATACCACCGGGTCCCCACTTGTTACTTTCTGCTTCCACATCATTCCCGTCAGGTATTTTGGCTCATAGGTCACGTATGTGGTATCAATTCCATTTTGCTCGAAAAATCTGGAAATATATTTTCCAAATGGATCCGTTCCTAGCTGCGTGATATATTGTACGTCATGCCCCAAGCGTGACATGCCAATCGAAAAATTGACTTCGGCTCCTGCTACATAGCGGGTAAAACGCTCTGCATCCTCCAATGATCCTTCTTGCTCCGCCACAAAAAGAGCCATCGGTTCGCCTACCGTAATGATCTTACTCATAGGATCCTCCTTTTGTGTAATGAAAAGCCCTCTCTTTTCTCCCGATTACACTGCCGCTTTTCTATCGTCTTGGACAAAATGTCCATTCCCTTTCTTTTGCATGTACTTGGCATAATAGGCGGTCAAGATCGGCACCAGGATCGAAGTGACAATCACGCATGCTGCTACCAGCGCTGTGGCCGCTTCTGCCGCAGGAAGAAATTCCGGCTTCATATTCGCGATAATCATCGGATTGGCAACAGCCGCACCCGCTGTACTGGACGCTGCCAGCCCTGCCGTACCGTTTCCGCCGCCGATATATTTGTCAGCGATCATCAACGGAATACCAGTAACTACGATCACGGCTAAGCCCAGCAAAATTCCCAGCAAGCCCGTTTTCGCGATCACGGTCAGATCAATGGAGTTCCCCAAGGCAAAGCCAAAGAACGGGATCATGGTATGCGTCGCTTTGCTGAAGAAGTCACGGAAGTCCTTATCCAGATTACCCAGAATAAAACCGATCAGGAAGGGCAACACCGCTCCGACGAAGGCTTGCGGTTCAAAAGCTGCCAATCCGGTGGTTCCAAGAATCAACATCGTCACCAATGGACCGGATTCGAGGGACATCAGTACAAATGCGCCCGCTTCTTCTTTCGTACCGTACTGCTGCATGATCGAAGCGTAGAGACCGCCATTCGTCATGTCCATCGCGGCGATCAAGGCAAGGACGGATAAACCGGCAAAGAAGCCTGTTTGGATGCCGCCCTCAGGGATAATCGCAGCGGCTACGATCGCTACTCCCCATGCCACTGCAATCTTGGTGACCACCAGCGTGCCTGATTTACGCAAAATCGTACCCGTAGCTTTGATATTGATACCTGCACCCATACAGAAAAACCATACGGCCAAAATCGGCACGGTGCCTGTCATTAAACCATTCGTAAATGAACCAAAATATTTACCCGACTCCGGGAACAACGTGTGAATGACTGCTCCCAGAAACAGCGGCACCAGCATGAGGCCACCTGGAATCCGTTCCATCGTCTTCATAATCTTCATGTTTATACACCCTGCCTCTCCAAATGGTCTGTGTGAACGTGAACTCGGGCATAGAATGATCGAAATTCTCTCTATCCAACGTATCGCGTAAGCGCTTTCTATTTTGGCACTCGACAGCAAAGGCTCAATCCTTCCCCTGCTGTTTTCCCTCTGAAAACGGCCTGTCATTGCAATACCGCACTTCTTGCATTAAAATTTATAAGGTCAGATATGATGTCTGGCGCACAAGGATTTCCGCTCCTGCCATGTCAAACGGATACGGCTCCCATGTATCTGCAGGATCTGCCCATCTTGCAGTGGGTGCCACTATCTGCATACCGACTTTCATCATCTGCGTGGATAGGAGCGGTTCGAATGTAACCTGCCCCGAAAGGCGACATTTGCCCTCTTTAGACTCCTCTTGCTTCCTTGACCTTCTCCACATATTGACTGGCCAGATTAACGATCTTGCTGTAATCTTGATCCTTTTTGGCTGCGGTCACCAAATTCCCGCCGACTCCCACTGCCATACACCCGTTATTCAACCACTCGTGGACATTGTCCAGACTTACCCCGCCTGTAGGCATGATGCTCACTTGGGGCAACGGCGCTTTGATGGCTTTGACAAAATCAGGGCCGACCGAGCTTCCCGGGAACAATTTAATCACGTCCACTCCGTACATCAGCGCTTCTTTTATCTCACTAATGGTCAGACATCCCGGCATATAAGGAATCGTGTAGAGGTTGCACAGCTTGGCGACTTGTTGATCAAATGCAGGAGATACAATGAATTCGGCACCTGCCAGGATCGCGATTCTCGCTGTGATCTCATCCAAGACTGTCCCTGCCCCAATCACGATATCGCTTTGATCCTTGCTTTCGGCCACAAGCTGTTTGATGACCGAATCGGCCTCAGGAGTCGTAAACGTTACTTCAATCGTTTTGATCCCACCGCTGATACACGCTCTGGAAATAAGAACGGCTTCCTCAGCAGAATCAGCCCGCACAACAGCCACTATCCCTGTCTCCTTGATCTGCAGCAGCGTTCGCCATTTCATCATAGCGCTTTCATTCCTTTACAAGAGGTTACTTCAATTGATCCATGGTCACCAGATCCATGTCCGTGTAGGTTTTGTTTTCGCCGGCCATCGCCCAGATAAACGTATAGTTGCTGGTGGCACAACCGCAGTGGATGGACCATGGCGGAGAGATGACAGCCTGTTCATTTTTCATGACAATATGGCGGGTTTCATTCGGCTCGCCCATGAAGTGGAACATTCTCGCGTTTTCATCCAAATCAATATACAGGTATACTTCCATTCGGCGATCATGCGTGTGGGTCGGCATGGAGTTCCATACACTGCCTGTTTGCAATTGAGTCATCCCCATCACGATTTGGCAGCTTTGAATGCCGTCTTGATGAATCATTCTTCGGATTACTCTGTCATTTGCATTTTCAAGAGAGCCCAAGCGGTTGCCTTCGATCTCCTTAAACGATACGTGCTGGGTAGGATATTCCTTATGAGCTGGAGCGGAGAACAGATAAAATTTCGCTGGACTTTCTGGATTGTCGCTTGTAAAAAGGAGCTCTTTTTTGCCGAGTCCTACGTACAAGCAATCCTTGTTTTCCATCGTAAACGACTCGCCATCAACAGTAATCTTGCCAATGCCGCCTACATTGAAAATGCCCAATTCTCTGCGTTCCAGGAAAGTATCAGCCTTAATTTCATCATAGCCCGGCAGAGAAACAGCCTCGCCCACTGGCGTGATCCCGCCCATGATGGTCCGGTCTTCCATGGAATAGACCAGCTTGATTTCTCCTGGTACGAATAACTCTTCGATTAGATAATGCTTGCGAATGTCTTCTGTCGTAAACGTTTTTGCGTGATCAGGATGCGTTGAGTATCTGATCTCCATCATTTTCATCTCCCATCGTTAATCAGCATATGAGGTTCCCAAGAACTTTGTTCCACATCGTGGCACATCGTTCCACAATTAAATGATAACGCATTCATAACAAATAGTAAATACATGGATTTATGTGTAACAAAATGAAAATCAAAAAGGCACAGGGTCGCCTCCCCGTGCCTCTTTGAGCCTTTCTTAATGCGGTGTTTTTACTTTTTGCAGCCGCAATGCGTTCAATACGACCGATACCGAGCTCAACGCCATCGCCGCCCCTGCCAGCCAAGGTGCCAGGAATCCAGCAGCTGCGATCGGAATGCCAATGACGTTATACGCCAAGGCCCAGAACAGATTTTGCTTGATATTGGCCATCGTTTTCTTACTCATGAAGATGGCATCCGGAATACTCGTGAGTTCTCCGCGCATCAAGGTGACATCCGCCGCCTCCATCGCCACGTCGGTACCAGTACCAATCGCCATCCCGATATCCGCTGTCGCCAGTGCAGGAGCATCATTGATTCCATCCCCGACCATCGCTACTTTTTTGCCTGCTTCCTGCAGCTTTTTCACTTCCGCTGCCTTTCCTTCCGGCAGCACCTCCGCCAGCACATGGTCAATGCCCACTTGCGCCGCGATCGCTTTCGCCGTGCGTTCATTGTCTCCGGTGATCATAATCACCTCAATGCCTAATGCCTTGAGACGAGCCACCGCTTCTTTCGATGTTTCCTTGATCGTATCCGCTACCGCAACCATACCGGCATATTTACGCTCTATTGCCACGAGCATCGCTGTTTTTCCCGCTTCCTCCAGCAAGCTCATCTCGCCGTACGCCGCCTCGGCATCTACTTCGTATTTGGCCATCAGCTTTCTCGTACCAACCAACAGCTCTTTGCCGTCCACGACTGCCCGGATCCCGAATCCAGGAATCGCTTCAAACTCCTCTGTCGCCAGCAGCTCGATTCCCTTTTCTTTGATGCCGTTGACGATCGCTTCGGCCAAGGGATGCTCCGAATTTTTCTCCGCTCCCCCTACCATTGCCAGGAATCGATTTTCGTCCAGCCCTGCTCCCATGACCACATCTGTCAGTTCTGGCTTCCCTTTTGTTACTGTCCCGGTCTTGTCGAGGATAATCGCGTCGATCCGGTGAGTAGCCTCCAGATGTTCGCCGCCTTTGAACAAAATACCCAACTCTGCAGAACGTCCCGACCCTGCCATGATCGAGGTCGGCGTAGCCAGACCCAAGGCACAAGGGCACGCAATGACCAGTACGGCAATCGCTTTTTCCAAGGCACTGGCGAATTGACCTGGTTCTACCGCCAAATACCAGACGAAGAAGGTAACAACCGCGATCCCCACTACGATCGGTACAAAAATACCGGAAATCACATCAGCAATCCGTTGAATCGGCGCTTTGGAGCCTTGCGCTTCTTCCACTACTTTGATAATTTGCGCGAGCGCTGTTTCTTTGCCGACTTTTGTAGCTTTTACTTTCAATACACCATTTTTATTGATGGTTGCCCCGATCACATGATCACCGACCCGCTTTTCCATCGGAATGCTTTCGCCAGTCAGCATGGATTCATCCACCGAAGAGATTCCTTCCACGACTTCGCCATCCACCGGCACTTTTTCACCCGGCTTGACGATCAGGATATCTCCCACGACTACTGCTTCTACTGGAACATTCACTTCTTGCCCATCACGGATGACGAGCGCTGTTTTTGCCTGCAGACCCATGAGCGATTTGATCGCTTCCGAGGAACGCCCTTTTGCCAATGCTTCGAACAGCTTCCCAAGCAGAATGAGTGTAATCAATACCGCGCTGGTCTCATAATACATTTCCACTTGGTGATGACTGCTCATATCCAACGATTGAACGGTGAGATACAGGCTGTAAAAATAGGCAGCTGATGTTCCAAGCGCAACCAACACGTCCATGTTTGCGCTCTTATTGCGAAGTGCTTTATAAGCTCCTACGTAAAATTGCTTCCCAATGATAAATTGCACGGGTGTTGCCAAGGCCAGCTGGAACCACGGATTCATGAAAATCTCCGGCAGCCAGATAAAAGAGGTAAACGAGAAGTGGCTGACCATCGCCCACAGCAGTGGAAACGAGAGAATCGCCGAGATAATCAATTTGCGTTTTTGCTTGGCGATCTCTTTTTGCCGATGATCGACCGCCTCGCCTTCCTCTTGCTTTGGCGTTGCCTGATAACCCAGCTTCTCCACTTTTTGCACCATGTCCGCAACGGTCACATTGGCCGGAGAATACTCGACATGGGCCGTTTCGAGAGCGAAGTTCACCGTTGCTTTCGTGACGCCCGGCAGCTTATTCAAGCCTTTTTCAATCTTGTTGGCACAGGCTGCACAGGTCATCCCGCTGATTTGAAAGTCGACGGATTCCTTGACGGTGTCATAGCCGAGGGAACGAATCTTTTCTTCCAGATTGCTTGCATCCACTTTATCCGCATCAAACGTCACGGATGCTTGCTCCAGCGCAAAGTTTACGGATGCCTCGGAAACGCCTTCTACTTTTTTCAGACCTTTTTCGATGCGCAGCGCACAGGCCGCACAGGTCATTCCACTGATTTGAAGCGTTGTTTGCTTTTCCATATGCTCTCCACCCTTTGTATCAAAATTGGTTTAGGCCATCTGCTTCTTACTAGCAAAAACAAGGATCATGACGATGCTTAGCAGAGCGACAATTGCACTTGCCGAGAATAGATAGGTGAAACCTGCAGCAATCCCGATCAGTTTGCCCGCTACCGTTGCGCCCAGCGTCGAACCAAGCGAGCGGAACAAGCTGAGATAGCCTACAGCAGCTCCCGTTTCTTTCGGATCTACCACTTGCAGGATCAGTACGTTTAGCGGCGCACCGATAATGATCCCTACACCAAAGCCCATCACTACAATCGTTACGATAAAGCTGACAAGTGACTCTACCACGAAACCGAGGGATAAAGCTCCCAGAATCGAGATGATAAATCCAAGCACCAGCACTCGTTTCGCTCCGATTTTATCAACCAGCGCACCACCAAGCAGGGACGCAATCACCGAAGCGACAGCAAACGGAGTGGCGAGCAAGCCCGAGCTTCCCTTCGCCATATGCAGTACCGACTCGGTAAAGACAGGCAAGAAGTTGATAGAGGTCGCCATTACAAAACCGGAAATGAAAGATGCCAACAAAAAGGTGAGCGTGCTTTTTTTCGTGAAGTATTGTGTATTCATTACAGGATCGGCTTGTTTGCGTTCGATTCGCAGCAAGACCGGCAGCAGGATCAGACCAATCAGGATAAAGATAACATTACTGCTGGAGATGCCGTACATGAGTGCAAGAATCATGATGCTCAACACGAGAATCCCTGGATAGTCGATCGGTTTTTTTACTACTGGCTGCTGTTGTTTCAAACCAGAAACCATCAGCAAGATCAATACGGAAATCGGGATGTTGATCAGGAAAATCCATTGCCAATCAAGAACCGAGAGAATCAACCCGCCAACCGCTGGCCCTGCAATGGTGCCGATGCCAAAAGCCACGCCAATCAGTCCCATGGCCTTTCCGCGCTCTTGCGGAGGCGTCGTCGCTGCGATCTGTGCCGCCGTGATCGGGAAGATACCCCCAGACCCTATCGCTTGAACCGCGCGACCGAGAAGAAATACTGCGAAGTTCGGGGCAAAAGCAGCGAGCAGTGAACCGATGGCAAACAAGCTGATCCCCAACATGAAGGTTTGCTTTCTGCCGATCCGGTCAGACAGCTTTCCGAGAATCGGAATACTGACGGCAAATGTCAGCGTGTAGATGGTGAAGCTCCATACTCCCCATGAAGCATCGATCTGGTAAGCGGTAAAGATGGAACTCAGGGCCGGCCCCACAATGCCGTGATCCAACGCCCCCATAAAGATTCCTAATAAAAACGTAAAGATCATAAGTCCTCGTGACATTCCTTGTACCGGTTGAACAGCCGGCATCGCTTGCGTACTCATGTTTCATTCTCCTCTATGTAAAAAGTGAGTGGCGTTTTCTTCTTGCTTTAATACTATACCCCCCTACCCTATAAGTCAAGCGCTTTTTATGAAAGTTTTTATGGTTTTTATGTCAATAGCCACATCTAGCTATTTCTCCATAAAAATCATTCTAACTTCCATATTTTTCATTGTAAATCTATTTTTTGGTCGAACTGTATGTAATCACTAAAAAACCTCGATTGAAGCCTTTTGCAAATCATCCTTCATTAAGCGGAATCTTTTTATGCGGATTAGAGAGACAGAAGCCTTGATGTTCATACTTTCTTATCTCGTTAGAAAACTTGGCTTCGCCAAGCCTTTGGCGGAGCCTTAGTTGCACTTATGTGGTAAGAGTTTTTATAAATTCTTATCCAACAAAAAAGACTCCTGTCATCAACAGGAGTCTTCTCATATCGCGTATCATTCACACCGAATTACGGTCATTCATCTTTTGATGTACTACCCCGATAAATACCCTAGCGAGGTATGTTCATTTCCTTATTTTCTTGATGCTGCTAAACCGTTTTTTGCTTTTTGCCAGCAACCGATGCATCCGGATGGACGTATTCCTTCTCCCAGAATTCCGCACCCTTGATGCCTAGTTTCACGGGATCGAAAACCGGATCCAAGCCTGCTTTCTTTTGCTCTTCATAGTCTTTTAATACGCGTAAAGCCGGCTTGGTCAGCAGCAGGATGGCAATGATATTCAGCCAGGCCATGCTGCCAACGCCGATGTCACCCAATGTCCAGGCCAAGTCTGCTGTTTTTACGCTGCCGTAATAGACCATGCCCATCATGACAATTTTTAAGGCATATTCGGACCAGACGCGCTTGACCTTACCATTCAGATACGCCAAGTTGGTCTCTGCCATATAGTAATAAGCCATGATGGTGGTAAACGCAAAGAAGAGAAGCGCGATCGCGACAAAAGGAGCACCAAATCCAGGCAGCACAGATTCAACCGCCAACTGGGTATATTCAGGTCCTGGCTTTGAGACATCGATGTTGGTGACGATCGGTGCCGCCCCTTCCGGATGCACGTTATACATCCCGGTCATCAAGATCATAAAAGCGGTTGCCGAGCAGACAAACAGCGTATCCACATAGATAGAGAAAGCCTGCACCAAGCCTTGCTTGGCCGGATGGGACACTTCGGCTGCCGCAGCTGCGTGCGGAGCGGTACCTTGCCCCGCTTCATTGGAATAAATTCCGCGTTTTACCCCCCAAGCAATGGCAGCACCGATAATCCCGCCAAAAGCCGCATCTGCGCCGAACGCACTGCGGAAGATTAGCGCAAGGATTGCTGGAAGATCTGCAATGTTGATGAACACGATCAAAAGAGCCACCAGGATATATCCCAGCGCCATAAACGGCACCACTACCTGCGCGACATTGGCGATCCGCTTGACTCCGCCAAAGATGATCGCTGCCAGGATGATTACCAGACCAATTCCTGTGATCGCTGGACTAATGCCGAATGCTCCTTTTATTCCCCCCGCGATGCTGTTAGCCTGAACCCCCGGTAATAGGGCACCAGTCGCAAGTACGGTAACCACGGCAAACAACACCGCATACCATTTTTGTCCGAGTCCCTTTTCAATGTAAAAAGCTGGACCACCTCGGAACAAACCGTCTTGCTTGCGTTTATAGACCTGTCCCAGAGCGGATTCTACAAACGCCGAACCTGCACCCAAAAAGGCAATCAGCCACATCCAAAAAACAGAACCTGGGCCACCATACGCGATAGCCGTTGCTACCCCAGCAATGTTACCGGTACCTACCCTTCCAGATAAAGCAAGTGAGAGTGCCTGGAAAGAAGATACCCCTGCCTCGGAACTTTTTCCTTCAAACATCAACCGAATCATGTCCTTGATGTGTCTTACCTGCAGGAAACGGGTCGCAAATGTATAAAAAAGACCAGTACCCAAACAAAGATAAATAAGTGCTTGACTCCAAATAATGCCGTTTAGCCAATTTACGAAAGCTTCCAAATCATTACCCCCTTATCGATATTTGTTTGTTTGTAATAAATCGATATTTATCATTACATCCGAAAACGCTCCCATTTTCCATTAAAACTTTTTTTATCCAGAAAGTGCCATGGCCCAACTTCGCTAAGCGAGCTGGGCCTTCAACCTATTTATTTGACTGTCCGATGTTGACTACGGTACAAAATGATCACCAGAATCACCAGCGCAGCCAGTGTTAAAAAGATATTGCTGTAAACAATTGCTCCGTGATTCATCAAGAATGGGTTAAACTGTTCGGACGATCCGAGATCGAGCGTCTTGCCGATCAACGTAGTCGCAGTTGCCCCTGCGATGAAGTTCAGCATCGAGAAGAGTCCCATCCCGACACCAATCTGGTCCTTCGGCAGCGTACGCGATATCGTATTCGACATCGCAATCTGCATGAACGTTTGCCCCAGGTTACCGGAAATGAGGACAATCAGGATCAGGTAAGGCGACAGACCGGCAGTGATGGATAACAAACTGTACGCCACAAATTGAAATGCGGTAGCCAGATAAAAGAGATACAGGTTGCCCTTTTCATCTGCCAGCCTGCCACCCTTTCGCCCTAACAACGCTGAGGCAATCGCTCCCGGAAACATGATCAGCCCGATCATCGCCGGTGACAAATGATTCACATTCGCCAGCAGCTGTGGCGTCAGAAACGGGATGCCAAAGGCAAGCCCGGTAGCCAAAAACGCGGTTCCTACCCCAAAGGAGTATTGCTTGTTTTTAAATAAAGCTGGCTGAATAAAAGGAGAGGATGCCTTTCGGAGCCGTACCACCAACAGCAGAAAAAATACGACGCCTAAAAGGAAGAGCAGCCAAGTCTCATACGTAATTGCCAGCAATAGCGATGCAACCGTGCCAGCGAGCAGCAGGCCCCCCAACATATCTGTCTTCGTCGTTGTCCCTCGTTCGTCATCCAGATACTTGCGATAGAAAGGCAACGTAGCCAAAGCCAAGACCGACAGCAAAAAGAGTACGCGCCAGCTGGTCACACTGGAAACCAGTCCGGATACAATCGGCCCAATCGCCGTGCCCAGTGCCAAACCACTTGCCGTGGTGCCGAGCGCCCTGCCCCGCTTCTCCGGCGGAAAGTATCTCACTGGGATAATCATCGCAATAGCCGGAATCACCGAGGCTCCCGCGGACTGCAAGACACGCCCCAGAATGACCATCCAATAATGGGTGGCAAATACCCCGACAACCGATCCTAGCGCAAATACGATTAGGCCAAAGGTTATCAAATCTTTGATCCGGTACTTATCCGCAAGCTTCCCATACGTCACCGATCCGATGGCATAGACAATCATATACCCCGTCACGATCCAGCTTACTTGCGAGGACGTAATCTGAAACTCTTTGCTGATCGTCGGCAGCACCACGTTAAACATCCCGGCGTTCATGACGGATAGGATCAAGGTAAAAAACAATACTCGAATCAGCTTTTCTCCATTATGGTTTTCTTGTATTTCTGCCTTCTCTGCCAAAGTTTTCGCCTCCCATATCTCTGTAATAGAATGATTCCTTTAAATACTTGTTTAAACAAGTATTTAATAAAGCGCCATTCTCTACTCCAGGTTTTCGATAATCTTCTCCAATACTTTCATGCACGTTTCCAAATCTTTGGGATCAACCCCGGCTGTCGCCTCCTTGGCCGTTTTCTTGCTGAGTACGATGAGTGCATCTTGCATTTGTGCACCTTCTTCCGTTAAAAAGATCAGGTTGGTTCTCCGATCCGTCGGATGAGGCACCCGTTTCACCAGATTGCGCTTGATCATATTGTCGACGAGCCGCGATACGGATGGCTCATCTTTTTCCAGATGACTTGCCAGCGTATTCTGCGTTTTCCCCTCTTCCTTACTCAGACTGATGATGATCTTAAACTGCTCGTGGGTGACCTGATAGCCATGCTCACGGAATATTCGATTCATCCGATTGACAAACAGACGGGAAGAGGCGCCAAGCTTACGCCCAAGCGATTGCTTTTTGTACTCGCGAAGATGTTCATTCATGACTGCTCTCCCTCTTTCATCTTTCTTGGTCGATAGGGATTTAATAAAAAATTCCCATCGATCTAAGTGCAACTATGGCCCCGCCAAAGGCTTGGCGGAGCCAAGTTTTCTTTAACTTCGATGTTACGACAATTTACTTGTTTATGCAAGTATTTTCGTTTCCAAAAGTGTTTATGCCTCGTCCAAATAACTTCCGGATCCTTTGTTAATAATATCCAATGTAAAAATAGCTAAGTAAGGAGTGTCACGGTCATGTCCGATCAAAACTTAGAGAATACACACGGAACGTCTGTTACAGGAGTCGGCAGCTCCAGGGATAAACGAATGGGTGACGGTGAATCAGAATCGACACTGACCAATCGGCAAGGCCATCCCATCTCCGATAACCAAAATGTGCGCACAGTCGGCAATCGCGGGCCTACCACCCTGGAGAACTATCATTTTTTGGAGAAAATCACCCATTTTGACCGCGAGCGTATCCCTGAGCGCGTCGTCCATGCACGCGGTGCCGGAGCCCACGGGTATTTCGAGGCCTATGGCAAAGTAGGCAATGAAGCGATCGCGAAATATACCCGCGCAAAGCTTTTTCAAGAAGCCGGGAAGCGCACTCCGGTATTCGTCCGTTTTTCCACTGTCGTGCATGGCGGGCATTCGCCGGAAACATTGCGTGATCCTCGCGGCTTCGCCGTAAAATTTTATACCGAGGATGGCAACTGGGATCTGGTCGGCAACAATCTGAAAATCTTCTTCATCCGTGACCCTCTCAAATTTCCGGATATGGTCCACTCCTTTCGTCCGGATCCCGTCACCAATTTG
>DASQNU010000238.1:0-8021 GCA_035644815.1 Bathyarchaeia archaeon
TTTCTCATTACGTGCCAACAATACAACCATTCAACGCGAGCTTTTGGCTGGTTTTATTGGATTTGTCACATGTGTTTATATCGTAGCGGTCAATGCTTCTATCCTGGAGGATGCGGGGATCCCGCTTGAGGCAGGGATTGCAGCCACGGTTTTGACCTCTTTTCTTGGGGCATTGCTGATGGCATTTTGGGCGAATGCCCCAATCATCCTGGTGCCCGGCATGGGGATTAATGCGTTCTTTTCCTTTACCCTTTGCCAATCGATGGGCTTATCCTGGCAGGAGTCGCTGGCAGCGGTATTCTTATCCGGGGTTATCTTTTGCGTAGTTGCTTTTACACGATTAGCCACCGTTTTGTCAGAGGCCATTCCGGTTTCTTTAAAGGAGGCTATCACGGTCGGGATCGGACTTTTCCTTACCTTTATCGGTCTGCAAAAGGGCGGGCTGATCGTTACCAATCCATCTACCTTCGTGGCGCTGGGCAGCTTGTCGGACCCCAAAGTGCTGGTAACGCTGGCTACGTTGGTCATCACGCTCATTCTGTTTATACGCAATGTTCCAGCTAACTTTCTGATCGGCATTGCTGCTGGAACCGTGCTAGGTCTGATCACGGGGATTGTTTCGCCAGGGAGTGAGGAAAGCGCGATTTCTTTCGCTGCTTACGGGAATGTATTTGCAGGTCTTTCATTTGGCAACGTCTGGACATTGCCGTTTCTGGCCGCGACTTTTTCATTGGCGATGGTGATCATTTTCGAAAATATTGGGCTTATTCATGGGCATACGTCCATGATGAAACAGCCGGAAAAGTTTCAGCGTTCCCTGCAGGCAAATGCGGTATCTGCAGCGCTCTCTGGAATTCTCGGTACAAGCCCGACTGTCGCCACCGTGGAAAGCGCAGCCGGCATCGCGGCAGGAGGGAAAACCGGTCTCACCTCGTTAATTACAGGTGTTCTGATTTTGCTGTCGCTCTTTATGCTTCCGGTCGTCAAGCTGATTCCGGACAGTGCGGTAGCGCCGATCCTGATTATTATCGGCGGGTTAATGCTGCAAAATGTGCTGAACATCAACCTGCGTGATTTCTCCGAAGGCTTCCCAGCGTTTTTGATCATCGCCATTATCCCGCTTTCCTATAGCATTGTGGACGGGATTGCTTTTGGCTTTGTCGCTTATCCGCTGTTAAAGCTGGCATTGGGCAAACGAAAAGAAGTGCCGGTGCTGCTTTACTTTATCGCAGGACTGTTTCTTTTGAATTTGATTCTGCCAGTCATGACATAAACAAAACCGCCCCTAATTGTATAGGGGCGGTTTTCGACTTTATTCAAAAGTCACGGTTAGGAAGGGAAAAACGGGACGGGGCGGAGTCTTTGTCACACCTACATAGGCGGAGCTGCCAAAAACGGTACACGCTTGTCGCGCAACCCCATCGGTTGAATATGCTTCTTTGAAACCTTTTGCGCGACGTACCGTTTTTGGCAACGGAGCCGGACTGTCGCCACTTCCTTGTGGATGTGGCAAGAACGCAGCCCCGCCCGTTTTTCCCTTCCCCCACCACTATGATTGCACAACACCAAATCTAATCGTAAAAGCTCATATGCAGCTTACTCTGCCGGTAATAGTCCATTCGATCTTCAAGTGTACCGGTATGAAACTCAAACTTGTGTCCATCCGGATCGGTGAAATAGACAGAACGTTTATCCCGTTCATCTCGCTCGCGCCCAGGCAAAATATGTACGTTCAGTTCACGCAGACGGGCCACATGTTGGTCAAAGTCTTCCTCTGCCACGCTAAAGGCGATATGGGTATAAGACTGGTGAATCTCTTTGCGGGGTATGTCTGCCTCCACGTTGAGCGCTAGCCATAATCCATTCAGATCAAAATAAGCGAGGGAACGCCCCCGCACCAACAGCCGCGCACCGAACACATCCTGATAAAATGGAATGGAGCGATCCAAATTGGAAACGGAAAAAAGCAAATGGTTGATCCCAGACAATTTCATTTTCATCTCCCCCCTCAAAAGGCGGTACGAATCCATTATGCTGGAATGGAACCCGTCTGCCTACCACTAATTAGTCGAATCGAGACTGAAGAATGTTTCCGACGACTTAATTGATCGAATATTTATTATTTTTCATTTTTTGTTAACTTTTTTATGATATGGTAACTGGATAATCAATCATACAAGGAGTCGATAGTCATGTGGTGGAAAGCGGTGATGACACTCTTGGCGGCTTCATTTTTATTTGCGGTTTCTTCGGTTGGCTACTGGGTTTATCAACAGATTGAGAAAAAGGATATGGAAATAGAGCGGTTGGAGAAGTTTGCCAATCGGAAACCTCGTAATGATCTCCCCCATATTGGCTACGTGGCGCCCAAAATCGAACTGCCAAACGCTAAAAATGAACCGGTCACCTTGGCAGGCAGTGAAAAAGATACGCTGATCGTGTTTTGGACAGAATGGAGCTCGCATTGTCAGAAGGAACTGGAAAGCATCAGGAAGCTGTATGAAGCAAAAGGAAAAGACATCCGTTTTCTGCTTGTGAACGATGCGGAAAATGATGATGAAAAAAGGGCCTTGGCCTTGGTGAACGAAAAGTCACTTGGTGAGGTTACGGTGTATGACCGTGAAGGACTTGTTGTAGAGGACTATGGGATCGAAGTATATCCTACTGGTTTTCTCGTCGGGGCAGATGGGAAAATCAAAGATCGATGGGTGGGTACATTAACGGAGCAGCAATGGAGTGAGAAGCTGCCGCCAGAAACCAACGCGAAAGCAAGTAATTAAAGTATCGACCATCCAGACGACCAAGAAGGTATTTGGCATTCCTTCATTTTCTGCTATTGTGGAGGATAAAGACACAGAGGAGGGAAAAGCAAATGCGCTTGCAAGGGAAAAAAGTGCTTAGCTTTATCGAGCATGAATTTGAAGATTTGGAACTCTGGTATCCTGTGCTGCGATTGCGGGAAGAAGGGGCCATCGTTGATATCGCGGGGAAGGAAGCAAGTACATACATCGGAAAGTATGGGGTTCCATGCGAGGCCAACAAAACATTGGATGAAATAAATCCCGATGATTATGACGGTGTATTGGTTCCAGGCGGCTGGGCTCCGGATAAGCTGAGACGTTATCCGCAAGTCCTCTCATTTGTGCAAAAGATGCATGAGGCGAAAAAACCAATCGGCCATATTTGTCATGCGGGCTGGGTCTTGATCTCCGCAAAAATTTTGCAGGGTGTGAAGACAACGTCCACACCGGGCATCAAAGATGATATGGAAAACGCCGGAGCCATCTGGGTGGATGAGCCGGTCGTAGTCGATGGCCATATCGTCGGTTCCCGTCGACCGCCGGATCTGCCGCCATATGCGAAGGCATTTGCCGATTTGTTGGCGAAATAGCATAACGAATCGTTTGTAACGACCTTTGATCATTGATGATTGAGGGTCTTTTTTATTTGACATCACATATTCGTTTCGGTATCCGGGTGAATGGGTATCTTTCTAACAAGGAATTGCTTTCTCACCTTGCACCAATACGGACGAATACGATAGAAATGAAAAGGGGTACTTTCTGTTGTTCGCCGACAACCTACCATTGTAGCAACGTTTTCAATTCTGTTACAATTGCCAAGTGGGTATATGGATCGAAGAGAGTTTGAGAAGATGGAGTGATCATCAATGAAAGTACAAGAGATAGATAAAATCGAGAGAGAACTGCTTGCACGTGCGGACGCATATGAGCAGGCGGCCCATACATTTGTGCGCGACCAAGATCATACCAATGCGGATAAATTGCGGCAGGTAGCGGATAAATTGCGCAATCAGGAACTGAATATCGCCTTTTGCGGTCACTTCTCCGCAGGAAAATCGACCATGCTCAATACACTTCTCGGGGTGGACTTGCTGCCGTCCAATCCGATCCCTACCAGTGCCAATGTGGTTAAGCTCCGCGGCGGGGAGAAGGCGGCCCGCGTCTACACCAAAAACAGCGGGGTCATCACGTTTGATCCGGATACGCAGATGGATGACCTGAAAAAATACGCAATCGATGGAGATACGGTGGAATGGGTGGAAGTTTCTTACCCAGGAACGTTTCTGGACGTGAAAACCAGCCTGTTGGATACGCCAGGTATTGATTCCACGGATGCTGCGCACAAAATTGCAACCGAATCAGCCCTTCATCTGGCTGACTGTGTCATTTACATGATGGATTACAATCACGTGCAGGCCGAAGAAAATTTCAACTTTACGAAAGTGCTCAAAGATCGTGGAAAACCGGTCTATCTGGTGATCAACATGATCGATAAACATATTGATTTTGAACTGGATTTCGACAGTTACAAAGAAAGCGTGGAGGATGCCTTTGCCACGTGGAATATCAACCCGGACGGCATATTTTATACGTCCTTGGCAGAACCGGATCATCCGGAGAATCAATACGAAGCATTTCGCAGCAAGCTGATTGAGCTGATGCAGCATCGGGAATCACTGATTTCTGAAAGCGCTGCACACTCCGCACAGTTCCTGGTGGAAGAACACATCCGTTTTCTCAAAGCAACCAACAGTGAAGCACGCCGTGAAGCGGAAGAAAAGCTGGCTGTCGAGCTCGAAGGTGTAGAGAGCGAGGATTGGGAAGCGGTTCAAGCAGCGATCGCGTCAACCCAAAAACTATGGGAAGAGGCCACATCAGGAGCAGCGCATGCGCGAGAGGAAATGGCCAAGCAGTTGAACAGTCTCTTGGACAATGCCCGCCTCACCTATTACACGACCAACGAAGCGGCAGAAGCGTATTTGGAAAGCCGCAAGCCTGGGTTCAAAGTAGGGTTTCTCTTTGCAGGGAAAAAAACCGAGGAGGAACGCAAGCAGCGATTACAAGCGTTGCTGGCTGATTTCCAGGAGAAGGTGTCCGCCAATCTCGATTTTCATTTTAAAGAGCTGCTTACCCGACTGCCTCAGGAATATGGCATCCGAGATGAGGCGTATCACGCGCAGGTCCACGCGTTTTCCATCGACGTGACAGCGGAATTCCTCGCGTCACATGTGAAGGAAGGTGCGATCGGACGCGAATACGTGATGAATTACTGCCAGGACATCTCCAATGGCATCAAGGCGGAATATCGTCGAGCAGGGCTCGGCTTTATCGACCAGATTTGCGAGCAGCTCCGTCAGCGCGGGAAAAATGAGGAGGCTGCCCTGCAACAACGTCTCACGGTGTTACAAGAAGTAGCAGCAGCCCATGAGAAATTGCATCAAATGGAGAAAGAAGAAAAAGAGAAAGCAGACCAACTGCGTCTGATGATCAAAGAGGGAGAAACAGCGAAATGAATCAGTTGAAGCAAAAATTGCTGGAAACAGCACAAGCATGTAAGCAGGTAAGCGATACGATTATTGACGTACCAGGAATGCTGGCTCAGGCGAAAGCCATGCGCGAACGGGCGGGACGTCTGGAAGCCAATCGGTTTACGGTAGCCTTGTTCGGCGCGTTTAGCGCAGGTAAATCCTCTTTCGCCAATGCGTTGATGGGGGATCTCATCTTGCCGGTTTCCCCGAATCCAACCACAGCGGCCATTAATAAAATCATGCCTCCTGACGAGAAATACCCGCATGGGACCGTGCGTGTGGTACTCAAAAGCCATGCCGTGTTGGAGCAGGATGTACTCCGCTCCTTGGCTGTTTTTGGCATCCAGGAAAACGCGCTGGATAAGGCGCTTTCCGCTTTGGACAGCATTGATGTGACCCAAATCGCAGCCAACGCAAAGCCGCACTATACGTTCCTCAAGGCGGTTAAAAAAGGGATGGCTGAGATGGAAGCCCATATCGGCAGCGAACTGATTGTCGACATGCAAGCGTTCAAGAGCTTTGTTGCCAAGGAAGAAAAAGCGTGCTTCGCCGATTTCATTGAACTGTACTATTCGTGCCCGTTGACTGACCAAGGAATCGTGCTCGTGGATACCCCGGGAGCGGACTCCATTAACGCCCGTCATACCGGTGTTGCCTTTGAATATATGAAAAATGCAGACGTCGTGCTGTTCGTCACCTATTACAACCATGCATTTGCCCAGGCTGACCGGGAGTTTCTCATGCAGATGGGCCGTGTGAAGGAAACCTTTGAGCTGGACAAAATGTTCTTCCTGGTAAACGCAGCGGATCTGGCTGCGTCCGAGGAGGAGCTTGCTGGCGTTGTTGCCCATGTGGAGAAAAACTTGCTGGCTTGCGGAATTCGCCTGCCGCGCATATATCCAATCTCCAGCCAGACTGCCTTGCTCGCCCGTATGCATGGCGCTGGGAAATTGACGGGCTCTGCGGAGAAGCTGTATCGCCAGCGCACCGGATCGGTTGAGGGAGAGCTGATGCCGATGGAGCAAGGGCTCCAGCTGTCTGGCATCGCAGCGTTTGAACGTGATTTCAACCGCTTCATTCTGGAAGAGCTGACCCAGATGGCTGTGGACGCCGCACAAGGCGAAATCAAGCGTGCCTATGACATGCTGGGTGAATGGCTCACGCTGGCGAAAGAAGGCGAGAGCGCTCGCCAGGCCCACAAGGAAGCGGCAGAAGCGGCGCGTCGTCAAGCGCTTCAGCTCGTCGCCGATTTATCCGTGGCCTCCGAGGAACGGGATCTGGCCAAAGAACAAGAAGAGCTCCTCTATTATGTGAAGCAGCGACTCTTTTTCCGTTTCAATGAATTGTTTTCGTATGCATTCAATCCAGCCGTACTCAAAGAAGATGGACGCAATATCAAGCAGGCCTTGCAAGACTGCCTCCAAGAGCTTGCTCGTTCCATCAGCTATGATCTAGGACAGGAGCTGCGGGCTACCTCGCTGCGTCTGGAGAAATTTTTAAACAAGCTGGGTGCGTCCTTGGCAAAAGAGTGGGAGAAGTCATTGGCGCCTATGATGCACGGAGCGACACTTTCACCCTATGTGCACCGTCAAATCCAGACGCCTGACTTCCCTGACGAGCTGCCAGCTAATGCACATGCGCAGCTGCAGGCAAGCCTGAAGTTGTTTAAAAACACGAAGGATTTCTTCGAGCAGGATGGAAAAACGGTCATGCGTGAATCGTTGGAAAAGGCGATGCAGCAGCCAGTCACCGAGTATTTGCAGGCTGGAGCCCTGATTTTGACGGATTGCTTTGCTACCGCTTTTGCGAATATGGTCGAGGGGGAACGCTCCCGGATCAGTGAGCAGATTGAGGAATACTTTACCGGAGTCTTTGCAGCATTGGATATGAAAATCGATATGGAAGCCCTGCACAGCAAGCATGCGACAGTGGAACGTCTGCTTGCCTAGTGGGAACGAGAGCCTCTCATTCTGCTAAAGAGTGAGAGGTGATTTTTTTCTTGTTGACTTCGAGTTTACTCTAAGTCGTACACTGATGGTGATTCAACAACAGAGAGGAATGAGGCAGGTGTATTCCATTCGCGAAGCATCGGAAAGGTCTGGAATCAGCTCGTATACATTGCGTTATTACGAAAAAATCGGGTTGCTTCCCCAAGCAAAACGAGATAAGGGGGGGAGGCGTTCCTATACGGATGGTGATCTGCGGCAAGTGGCTTTCCTGAAAAGCTTGAAAGAAACGGGCATGTCTTTGGAGGAAATCAATGAGATTGTCAAAGACGGCTGTATCTTGGAAAAAATCAGCATGGAGGTTGAACCCTCACAGCTGACGCCATCGTTACATAAGCGGATTGACATTTTATCCAGACACCTGCAGAACATGGAGGCCAAAAAGAGGGAGCTGGAAGAAGTGATTGCATCGACAATCAGGAAACTGGATGTGTACCACTCCATTCTAGCAAGGGATGTGGAGAAGAAGTGAAGCAGGCTAAGATATATCTCATGCTTCTAAGCGTTTCCGTTTTTATGGGTGCCACCTTTCCCCTTGCGAAATATACGGTGAACTATTTTTCACCCGCATCCGCGGCTGCATGGAGATTTGGCATTGCGGCAGTCATGATGCTGATCATATTGCTGGTTACCGAAGGGATTCAGAGAAGTCAGTTCAAACGCAATATCATCTGGTATGGTGT
>DASQNU010000239.1:0-10701 GCA_035644815.1 Bathyarchaeia archaeon
TTGTTTCCCTCATTCGCCAACTGCATCAGTCGTGTTTGCCGCACCTTCACTAAAGCGAACTCAGCAGCCACGAAAAAGGCATTCAACAAAACAAGAAAAACAACCAGGAGCAGGTTGAGCACTATCGGTATACTGTCCAAAAAAAGATCATCCTCTCATGCTACAAAAAATAGTTTTCAACAATTCCTATTATATCGCTTGAAGAACCCTCGCTTCAAAGTCGATATTGGTGGGAAATTGATCATTTTTGACCAAAAACACCATTTTGAAAGGTTGAGAGTGGTTACAGCATTCGATTTAGCGCTCAAAAACAGTCGGACCATGCTTTTTGCAATAATCCTATGCCTTTCTCCATTTCCTTATGATCGATTCCTCCAAACCCCAAATAGATCATCGGATATTCATTGTGTGCAGGCTTCATCCACATTTGCCGGAAATCATAGACGCGTACGCCTTCCTGCTCAGCACGGCATATTAGAGAGGCCGCGGTTTCCCGCGTTTTCATGGTGACTTGTACATGAAGGCCTGCACTATGCCCGGTAATTTCCGCCTTATCCCCAAAATGAGACTGGATCAATTCAAGCAGCCGCTGATGCTTGGCACGGTAGGTTTTGCGCATGCGCCGAATATGACGGTACCAATGCCCTTGTTCGATAAAAGCTTGCATGGCCCATTGCTCGATTCGTGATGGCCCAAGGAACATCTCCCTGATACGCCTTGCTTTTTCCATCAGCTCCATGGGCAGCACCATGTAGTTCATGCGCAAGGCAGGTGTGAATGCCTTGGAAAAAGTGCCGATGTAAATCACTCTGCCGTCCCGATCAAGGCCTTGCAGGGACGGAATAGGCTTGCCGAAATAGCGAAATTCACCGTCATAATCATCTTCTATAATGTAAGCATTTGTAGCGCGAGCCCAGCTAAGCAAATGCTCTCGCTCTGCATAAGGGACGGTACCGCCCGTCGGAAACTGGTGGGAGGGTGTGACGTACACCGCTTGCGCTGTACTTTTCTGCAGTTCATGAAGAGATAGCCCTCGCTCGTGGACAGAAATCGGGATCAGGTCGAAGCCATTTTCGATCAATTGCTGCCGAACCGGTGCATACCCAGGTTCCTCGAAGGCGATATGCCGTATATCATTCCAAAAGAGGGTGGAGAGAACGCCAACGCTATAGAAGATTCCTGAACCGACGATGATTTGTTCCGGAGAGCAGACTACCCCTCTTGAGTTCCGCAAATATTCAGCCAGTACCTTGCGAAACGAATACTCTCCCTGTGGATCTCCGTACTGGCAAAGGTCTCTTCCTGCATTCTCAATGGCATTTTGGAGCATTTTTCTCCAAATCCGTATGGGAAAAGTGTGTTCATCCACCGCAGACGGCTTGAAATCAATGCTGATATGGACTGGATCCGAGTTCCGACTGCTTCTCAATGAACTTGGCCGCGAATCGCTAAACGGCTTGTTTCTTTCTGTGTTAACCATACTCCCATGGGGATTCGCCACATAAAGTCCCGATCTCGGTTTACTGATGGCATATCCCTCTGCCAACAGCATTTGGTAGGCAGTCTCAATCGTTGTTTTGCTAATATTCATCTGCTGTTGCAGCGACCGTACAGAGGGGATACGCGTCCCATCAGAAAGACTTCCGCTGCGAATATGGCTGCGGATCTGATTATATAGCTGCATATACAACGGTTGGTCGGATTCGGTGGTTAGATGTAGCTGGAGCATGACATCCCTCTTCGGCAACTGACTTCTAAATCCAATTCAAAACTGACACTTTTTACAAGGTCAGTTTCATTATAAGTTGTATCTATGAATTCCATCAATAACCAATCAAACGAAAGAAAAGGATGTTGACTGATGGCTGAAACCTTGCAACTCAAGCATAAAGTAGGCACGGGTATCCAACCCCAAGCATTTATCGAGGGAATGACACGTAACCAGGAAGAGTTTCTAAGCTGGTACAACCGCTTTTCCTGGAAAGAAGGTGATACATCCTTCTTTGAAGCGGTTGGCGCCGGGAAGGGTGTACACTGTCTGATTCTTTGTACGGATTGGTGTCCGGATGTTATCTGGAATGTCCCAGTATTATTTCGTGTACTGGAGCAGAGTCCGATCACCGTTGAGGTACTGCTCATGGAACAGCATTTGGAAACAATGGATTTGTTTTTGACTGATGGTGGACGTGCGCAACCGATTGCCGTATTTGTTGATGCGCAAGGCCACGTGCTGGGGAAATGGGGACCGCGCCCTCGCTATATTCAGGCGGTCATGGAGGATTTCCGGAAACAGAACCCCGATCGGGAAGCTCCGGACTATCAAGAGAACGTTTCTCGCGTTCGTGCTGAAATCGCCCAACTCTATCGCGCAGGTACCGAATATCAGCACGTGATCGTACAGGAGTTGCGCCAGCTGCTTTCATCCATATTGCCTTGTCCGTAAATGATCTGGCTGGCTGCAAGGAGGTTTTCCGATGTCAAAAGCGTCCATTCACAAAGAAAAGCTTCAGGCGGTTCTATCGCTTCCGCAGATTATCGCGCTGTATATTGGCTCTGTCATCGGTTCAGGCATCTTGCTGATTCCTGGACTTACTGCAGAGTTGGCCGGTCCCGCTTCCATGATCGCTTGGCTCATGATGTCCATCCTGGTCATCCCCATGGCCATTACGATGGGACTGCTGGCTGCAAGATACCCTAGCTCCGGAGGTGTCTCGCATTTTGTCCGGTTGGCCTTTGGATCCCACTATGGAAATATGGTAGGCTGGTTTTTTCTTCTCTCCGTGCCCATTGGCGGACCCGTTCTTGCCGTTACGGGAGCGAAATACGTAGCCTTATTGATGCAGTGGAGCGATCTGCAGTTGTATGTAGTCGCCGCGCTCATCCTGGTCATACCGCTCGTGATGAATATATTCGGCCTTCAGTTGGCGGGAAAGGTGCAGACGGTTATCATTTCGCTCATCTTATCTATATTGCTTTTGGCGATCGGTACTTCAATTCCCCATTATTCCTCGTCAAACTTTACACCTTTCCTCCCGAATGGCTGGCTTAGTGTGGCCCAAGCAGCAGTTCTGATGTTCTGGTGCTTTATTGGCTGGGAAGCGGTTACCCATTTATCTGCCGAGTTTATAGACCCGCAAAAGAATGCCATCCGAAGTGTTCTCTGGAGTGCAGGGATCGTCGCTCTGCTTTACTTTACCGTTGCCCTCATGACGATTGCCACCCGCAGCTACGGGGGAGAGCTCTCTGCGGCATCCTTGAGTGTCATGGTGCAACGCACGCTGGGGCCAGTCGGTGGCTGGATCGTCGCAGTTGCCGCGCTATTCATCTGCTTTGCTGCGCATAATGCCTATTCCAGCGCCGCTTCACGGATCGCCTTTGCTCTTTCCCAGGAAGGAGCCGCCCCGAAATGGTTCGGTATCCTGCACCGGAAATACAAGACTCCGATTGGTGGTCTTGCATTTATTGGGGCTGGGAATATTCTCGGGTTGCTGGCTTTATTCAGCGGAGTCCTATCACTGGCACAATTGATAGAGTTGCCCAATGCTACCTTTATCGCTACCTACATCGGCGGTTGCCTAGCAGGCGTGCGCTTGCTTCGTGACAGCAAACTAGGGAGGGCAGTCGCGTGGATCTCGTTGGTTGTCACGCTGGGTCTTTATCCATTTTTAGGCTGGTCTGCTTTGTATCCGCTTCTCATCGTCGTGATCCTGCATGTCCGAAACAAATGGAAGTCGTGAATCTCGTTTCCCATCATCATTGCAAAAAGGATCGCCTACATGAATGGCGATCCTTTATTGATATCCTCCCGCTTAGCGATTAATGTGGTTCACTAACTATCAATCCAAGTTAGTGGGTGCAGGGTCATTGTCGGTTTTCAACGGTTTCCCGGTAGGCGGGGCAGGAATAACCGAGCT
Source organism: Bathyarchaeia archaeon (assembly GCA_035644815.1). Lineage (GTDB taxonomy): Bacteria > Bacillota > Bacilli > Brevibacillales > Brevibacillaceae > Brevibacillus_F. The sequence goes on from DASQNU010000239.1 coordinate 3,915, forward strand.
ATAGGTCAGCTGCTCCAACTGGTGGCTCAACGCCATCAGGTCGGCATTGAGCTGATGCAACTGATCGGTTAATTGCTGTTCCTCCTCAAAGGCATGCAAGGTCTGGCTGGCAAACCCGCTCATGCTTTGCTGTTGGGGCAAGCTTGCGTGTTCAAACTGTTCTTTTGCATCACCCAAGGATTGCCGATACATGGTTGCGAGTTGCCCTTCGGATTCCACCATGACATGATTCATCTTTTCCAATTCACTTCTGATCTGAGCGATTTGGTTTCGCAATGGATCAATTTGTTGTTTGCTGATGCTGGCATTTTGGTTGCTCAGCTGTGTGGTCACATTTTGCAAGGAATTCACGATATTTTGCACCTGATTGGAAGCAACCAAATTATTCGCAGCCTGCTGATTGATCGATTGGACGGATTGATTGATTCTCGTAACCAACTCGTTAATCTGTTGATTTGGCATCGTATTCACCCTTTTCGAGAAAGTAACGGTTACATTATGAGCCTTTACTTGGAATCCTATCCAATCTGATCAATCTACGCCTTCCTACGAGACGTGGCCGCTCGCTGCCACAGGCTCTCCGTTTTCCAAGGCAATTTCTTTCATCATATTGCGTCTCTCCTGGTAATAACGGAGAACGACCAAAAGCAAAAACAGTCCGGTCAACAGCAAAAATCCGCCGATCTCGGGAATCATGTCACCGAGTGAAGCTCCACGCAAGCCCATATCGCGAATGAATCGCAAATACCAGACCATCGGGAAGAAATTGCCGATCATCTTGGCCCATACCGGCAAAATCGCTTGCGAGATGGTAGCCCCGCTAAAAACAAAGCCGGGTACAACCACAAGCATCATTTTACTCATCGCTTCACCCGGGTGCTTCGCTTTCCAGGAAGCAAACATGGCCAATAAACCGGTAGAAATGGTGAACAAAAACGTCGGAATCAAAAACTCCAGGGGATTGCCCGCGAATCGGAAACCACCCACCAGCTTTAACAGGCCAAGCCCCAAGAAGAGTCCAACCCCCATAAAAAAGGAATATGGCAGAACACGACTCGCGACATCAAGGGCCGATCTCCCCATGATTTCCCCTTTGATTTGACCGGTCATCCGCAGCCGTGCCATCAAAGGCAGTGCAGTCATATTAAAAAAGAGCGTCGGATATAAAATGACAAACCCCAGTACGGTGGTGTTTGCATAATTGCTATTGGGATTATACAGCATGCGCTGCTGGATGCTGATATTAGACAAGGTACCTGTCACCTGATCGTCGCTTAGCCCTATCGCTTTGACACGAGGAATTGACACCGCCATGTTTTCTGCCGTCACGACCTCCTGTACGGCTGTGCGCAGATTCGCCGTCCCCATGGTGTTGGTATTATCCAAAAACAAGCCGATCGTATTAGGCATCGCCTTATAATGATTCTCTTCCAATCCTTCGGCCAGATACATGACGGCTAAATATTTGTCGCCATAAAGCACTTCATCGACGTTTACTTTTTGATGGACGACCTCCTGGATGTCGATGTACTGTGAAGCATTCATTTTTTCAATCAATTGCCGACTATAAGCCGTATTGTCCATATCGACGACAAATACTTTGCCCTCGTTCACCTGGTTATTGACGAAAATGGCACTGAAAATCAAAACAATGACAACGGGAACAGCAATTGCCGCTATGTAATACTTTCCGGCTTTTCCGCTCAACAGCAGAAAAAACTCATCGCGCAGGGATTTCATCTAGGTTCACCTCAATCGTCATGCCAGGCAGCAATTTTTCCGTCCGTTCTACTTGGACCCGCACTTGGAAAGAGGCTAGATCAGCCTGCCCTTTTTCCCGGCTCATGCGCAAATTGGCAAATTGCGGAGCAGCCGTGATAAATTCAATGTTTCCTTTTACCTCTTGATCCAATGCTACCAAATGACCGGCCAGTTCTTCCCCTGCTTTCAGCTTCGTGACCTGCTGTTCATCCACGTATACGTCGTAATACAGTTGATCGGTTTCAAGCATGATGACCGGGGATCCTGCTGCTACGTTTTCGCCGACTTTGGAAACAACCTTGATAATTTTGCCGTCTTGCGGAGCTTTTAAGGTAAGTCGGTCGCGTTTGACTTCAAGCGTTTTTAACTGGACATCGAGTCCTTCTTTTTGCGCTTGCAATCTCTCTATTTCCACCTTTTTCGTATCAAGTTCTTTGCGCGCTTGATCCACTTGAGCCAATGTTGTTTTGGCGTCCTCCGTAGAAAGGGTGGCCTGCATTCTTTCTTCCTCAGTCGCACCCGTCAACATTTTGGACAGTGCCTCCTGCTGCTGCTTTACCGCTTTTTCTGCAAGTTGTAAGGAGGTTGAAATACTATCGAAGTCTGCTTTGGATAATGCGCCTTGCTCATATAATTGCTTCATGCGGGTATACGACCTTTTCGTGTCCTCATAGGTTGCCGTCGCGGATTGAACCGCAAGCTGCTGTTGGGTAATGTCCTCATCCCTAGCCCCGTCCAATACCTGCTTTTGCGAAGTCTCCGCTTTTTTGATGCCGATAAGTGCTTGAGTTTGCTGTGTATTGACTTTCTCATAGCCTACATTGATGGTTGTATTCGTTTGCTTGATTTGTGCGTCAATCTGTGCGATATCGCTTTTCAGCTTGTTGATTTCCAAGTCGATATCAATGGAGTCAAGCTTCATGAGGACATCGCCTTTTTTTACTTGCTGTTCTTCTTGTACCAGTACTTCGGTAATTTTCCCTCCCACCTGTTGAAAGGAGACATTGACTTGCTCTGCTGTTAACAGACTTCCCTTGCGCTCACTGGCTACGGTGACCGGGTCAAATCCTTTTGACATCAGCATGGCTCCCCCTCCAATCAGCAAAACAATGGCAACTGCAGGGATGATTACGTTTTTTTTCATACAATCTCTTCTCTCCTATTTCCCGATATTGAGCTTCTCTCTAAAATAATTAGCCACCTAACTATATAGTGTACAGAAAAGAAGGATACTGATACTTCCTTTCCTGCCTACTGCTGTTCTACTGTATTCTGGATCTCTGCATTAATCCGTTCGATATAAGAAATCAACATCTTTCGGTCCTCTTCGTTTAACCCTTGCATGATTCTCGAGATCTGGAGAAAATGTTTCGGTAATACCGTCTCCATCAACTCAATTCCTTTTTGTGTCATTCTTGTCATAATCATTCGTCGGTCCTTTGGATGGTTTTTGCGTTCTATCAATCCTTCTCTCTCTAGACCATCCAACAATCCCGTCACAGTCGCTCGGGTAACCCCAATTTTATCCGCTAGTTCAGATGGGAGAAACGAACTTTCAGTGTTTTTATAAAGGATCATCAACACAGCGAACTTTCCATGCGATATTCCATATTTCGCCAGGTTGCCATGAATATAATGAAATAAGTTCGTTGCCACGCGCATAAAAAGCAAGGAAGTCTCGACTGAGGAGACATCCAACTCAGGGATTTTTTCAGATAACTCCTGGAGAGTGGCTCTGGTTGGCAGGTCTCGCAAATCAAATTCCATCGTTATTCCTCCTTTCCGTATAAGATTTGCACTTCGGACAAAAAGATAATTAGCCGCCTTACTATAATAGCCAGCTTCATTTTTACTGTCAATCTTTTCATATAATTATCAATGACAAATCGGCCCAACAGCTCGGCCGAAAGGAATTGTCTTTATCTCTTTTCTATCGAAGCACTTTTACAAGTGCTGCAAGCTCTTCATTTCCGTAACCTGCGTCCAACGCTTTTTGAAAAATGCTCATCGCAAATGTAGGAAATTCATTGTTAATGCCAGTCTCACGCGCTTGCTCCATGAACAATTTTACGGTTCCCATGCAGGTATTCACCGAGCTCTGAGGCACCGAATAATTTTCGGACTGAATCACTTCACCCTCGTATTTGATCATTTCACCGATCACTGGCGAGATGGCGGCGATCATGGAACCAAATGAATCCACACGAAGGCCGTCCGATTCAAGTATGCGCGCTGCATGGAAGAACCCCAGCATCGATCCAAACAAGTAGGAGAGGAAAGCCAAATCCACAGAAGATGCCGCACTGACCTGCTCCGCTAAAAAAGGTACGTTCCCAGCCAAGCTTTTGAGATACTTCTCACTTTTTTGAAATGCAATGGTGGAGCCAGATGTGAAAATCGTAGTGTCCTGTCTCCCCATTTGCGGTGGAGTTGCTGCGATGGCACCATCAAGGTAATCTGCTCCCCGCTCCCGAGCCCACGCCTCGTTGTCACGTGCTTGCTGGGGACTGCCCGTGCTTAATTGAACAATCACACGACCAGCGAGAGCATGGGAGACCTCATCTTGATCAAGGATACTGTATGAAGTCTTGTAATCTGCCACACATACGATCGTAACAGGACTTTTGCCTATTGCTTCCGCTGCGCTGGCTGCAAGGACCGCTCCCTCTTGAATCAGCGGCTTTGCCTTCTCAGACGTCCGGTTCCATACTGTGACTTGATGGCCTTTTTGCAGCAGAACCTGGGCGATCGCTGCCCCCATTGGTCCCAAACCGATTACGGATACATCACTCATTTTTTCTCCTCCTCATGCTCCCATGGTTTCTCGATACGGCACTGGTTCAGTTACAATTGCATTCGCCAAGAATAAGACGAAACCGTTTCGTATCACAAGGAAATGATACTATACCGTTTAGTTTCTGGTCAACAATTTTTGGTAACTCCTTTTCCCTTTATACAATAGTGAAAAGCCCTTTTCGAACTTTTAGCCTTCTCATTAAAAACAAAAGCTCAACCCTTGAAGGGTCGAGCTTTTTGTTTGATAAAATGGAAACGCCACTAAATATCCAAATCCCGGATATGCTTGGAATATGACTCAATAAACTCACGACGCGGCTCAACCTCATCGCCCATCAATGTCTCGAATACCATATCAGCATCCATGGCATCCTCGAGGTTCACTTGGAGCAAGGTACGCGCTGCCGGATCCATCGTCGTCTCCCACAATTGCTCAGCGTTCATTTCACCCAATCCTTTATAACGCTGGATCGCCGGCTTCGGAATCGGTTTGAGCGTCTCCAGGATCGCATCACGCTGCTGATCATTATAGGCGTAATGAATGGTCTTGCCTTGCTTGATGCTGTAGAGCGGAGGCTGTGCGATATAGACATAGCCCTCCTCAATAAGCGGGCGCATATAACGGAAGAAGAAGGTCAACAGTAAAGTACGGATGTGAGAACCGTCCACGTCCGCATCCGTCATGATCACGATCTTGTGGTAACGGGCTTTGGAAATGTCAAAGTCTTCCCCAATCCCTGTTCCCAATGCCGTGATAATGGCGCGAATCTCATTGTTGGCTAAAATTTTGTCCAAACGGGATTTTTCTACGTTCAATACTTTCCCGCGCAATGGCAGAATCGCTTGGAAATGACGGTCACGGCCCATTTTCGCGGAACCGCCCGCAGAGTCACCCTCTACGATGAACAACTCGCTTTCAGAGGCATCCTTGGAGGAGCAATCTGCCAGCTTTCCGGGTAAGGAGCCTACTTCCAACGCGTTTTTGCGACGAGTCAGCTCACGTGCTTTGCGGGCTGCCTCACGCGCACGCTGTGCCATCAACGCTTTTTCAATCACTTTTTTCGCGACAGCCGGATTCTCTTCCATAAAACTTTGGAATCTCTCACCAAAGATGGATTCCGTCACACTGCGTGCCTCGGAGTTCCCCAGCTTGGTTTTCGTCTGTCCCTCAAATTGCGGCTCAGGGATTTTCACCGAAATAATCGCGGTTAATCCTTCGCGCACGTCATCCCCTGTCAGATTGGTATCCTTCTCTTTCAGGAAGTTGAATTTTCGGCTGTAATCGTTAATGACACGGGTCAAGGCTGTCTTGAAGCCCGCTTCATGCGTTCCACCCTCATGCGTGTTGATGTTATTCGCGAAGGAGTAGATCCCGCTGACAAAGCTGTCATTGTACTGCAGGGCAACCTCTACCTGCAGACCGTCCCGTTCGCCTTCACAGTAAATAACATCGTGCATTTTCTCGCGGTTTTTATTGAGATATTCCACAAAGGAGATAATACCGCCCTCATAGTGGAACTCCTCGCTGCGTTCCTGACCCGGACGCTGATCGTGGAGTGTGATCCGCAGCCCCTTGTTCAGGAAAGCCAGCTCGCGAATCCGTTTTTGCAAAATCTCATATTCATAGACAGTGGTCTCTGTAAAAATCGTCGGATCGGGTTTAAAAGTCACCTTTGTACCGGTTTCTTCTGTTTCCCCAATCACGGCAAGATCTGATTCCGGCGCCCCCACATTGAAGCGCATGAAGTAAATTTTCCCATTCTGTTTGACTTCTACTTCCATCCATTCGGACAAGGCATTCACAACAGAGCTACCCACCCCGTGCAAGCCGCCGGATACTTTATAACCGCCGCCGCCAAATTTCCCGCCGGCATGGAGTACGGTCAATACGGTTTCAACCGTTGATTTTCCTGTCTTTTCATGAATCCCGGTCGGAATCCCTCGGCCATTGTCCGTCACCGTGATGGAATTGTCCGGACGAATATAGACATTGATTGTATCACAGTGCCCTGCCAATGCCTCGTCAATCGAGTTATCGACAATCTCCCACACGAGATGGTGAAGTCCTCGGCTGCTGGTCGATCCAATATACATCCCTGGACGTTTTCGTACCGCTTCTAGTCCTTCTAATACTTGTATCTGACTGGCATCATAGTTTTGCTCTGTTACTTGGTCCACTTCTTTACGTCAACTCCTCTGTATCAGTCTGTCCAGCGAAAACCTGCTCCAG